>DATKKY010000093.1:0-9527 GCA_035542695.1 bacterium
AGGGGCGCCGCTTGCCAAGCGCATTGCGGAGCTCGTCAAGAAGATTGAAGGAACTCAGGTTCCGGTCGGCATCTTGGACATCACTCTCTATAGGGACGATCTTCAATTGGTAGCCAAGCAGCCGGTGGTGGGCAAGACTGAAATCGCGAGCGACCTGGATGACAAGGTAGTGGTGCTGGTGGACGATGTGCTTTTCACGGGCCGGACGATCCGGGCCGCCATGGATGAAATCGTGGACTTCGGCAGACCCAAATCGATCCAGCTTGCGGTGCTGATCGACCGGGGTCACCGCGAGCTCCCTATCAGGGCTGACTACGTCGGCAAGAATGTGCCGACCTCTGCCCGGGAGACGATCACTGTCAAAGTCAGGGAGCATGATGGCGAGGACGCCGTAAGCGTCCAGGAGATGGCCGATGAAGTTTGAAAGGAGCGATCTTCTTGGACTTGAGGACCTCGAGCGCGGGGAGATTGAGACCATCCTCGAGGCTGCAGACTCTTTTGTCGAGATCTCGGAACGGCCCATCAAGAAGGTGCCCGTGCTGAGAGGCCTGACTGTGGTCAACCTTTTCTTCGAGCCTTCGACCCGCACCCGCACTTCCTTTGAGCTGGCCGAGAAGCGCTTGAGTGCGGACATGGTCAACATCGCTGCCTCGACCTCATCCGCCGTGAAGGGAGAGACCTTGAAGGACACGGCCCGCAATATCGAGGCGATGAGCATCGATATGCTGGTGGTCCGGCACAGCGCCTCGGGTGCTCCGCATTTCCTCGCCGGAGCGCTGGCTTGCCCAGTGGTGAACGCGGGCGATGGAGCCCATGAGCATCCGACCCAGGCGCTGCTCGACCTCTACACCGTCCGTGAGAAGGTCGGGCGATTTGATGGTCTCCGCGTAGGCATTGTCGGCGACATACTCCACAGCCGCGTGGCCAGGTCCAACATCTGGGGCTTCTCGAAGCTGGGGGCAGCTGTCGCGGTCTGCGGTCCCGCCACCTTGATACCGCCTGGCATCGAGACCATGGGAGTGGAGGTTTCGCACGACATCGACCAGCTCCTGCCCACGCTCGACATCCTGATCATTTTGAGAATTCAGACCGAGCGCTTGAGCCAATGCTTCTTCCCGACCCTGCGCGAGTACGCCGAACTCTTCGGCATCGATTCAGCGAGAATGGCGCGAGCCAAGAAGGACCTGATCGTTATGCATCCCGGCCCGTTGAACCGCGGCGTGGAGATAACGCCGGACGTGGCCGACGGGCCCAATTCGGTGATCCTTGATCAGGTCAAGTACGGCGTCGCCGTCAGGATGGCGGTGCTTTACCTCTTGAGCGGAGGTGAGACTACCCATGAAACTGCTGATTAGGGGCGGCAGAGTCATAGACCCCGCCCAGGAGCTGGATGTGGCGGCTGACGTTCTGGTGGAAGACGGCAAGATCGCGGCGGTGGGTGCGCCGGTTGGCGGGGTTGGAGGCGGAAGCGATCCAGGTGACGCGACCATCATCGAGGCTCGCGGGCTCGTGGTATCTCCGGGCCTCATAGACATGCACGTTCACCTGCGGGAACCCGGCCGGGAGGATGAAGAGACCATCGCGAGCGGCACTCGGGCCGCCGTGGCGGGTGGTTTCACTGCAGTCGTCTCGATGCCCAATACCGAGCCTGTGACTGAAGGCGAAGAGGGTGTCCGCTTCGTGCTGGCCAAGGCCCGCGAGGCGGAGGCGGCTCGGGTTCACCCTGTCGCCGCCGTGACCCGGGGCCTCATGGGGGAGATGCTTGCCGAGATTGGCTCTGCGATCCACGCCGGGGCCGTAGCTGTTTCGGATGACGGCAAACCCGTCGCCAACTCCGGCTTGATGAGGCGCGCTCTCGAATACACCCGCATGCTCGGCAAACCGGTGATCTCGCACAGCGAAGATCCGGCACTTACCGGCAAGGGCGTGATGAACGAGGGCCGGATCTCTACCCTGCTTGGTCTCGGAGGCATCCCGAAGGAGAGTGAGGAAATCGCCGTGGGTCGCGACATCTCGCTGGCTGGCCTCACCTCGGGGCAGCTTCACATCGCCCATATCTCGACTGCCCGGAGCCTCGAACTGGTGCTCGAGGCCAAGCGGCTCGGTCTCAAGGTCACCTGCGAAGCGACTCCTCACCACTTCACGCTGACCGACGAGGCGGTCCGCACCTACGACACCAATACCAAGATGAGCCCGCCCTTGAGGACAGCCCACGATGTCGGGGCCTTGAGGCGAGGCTTGAAGAGCGGTCTGGTTGATGCCGTCGCTTCGGATCATGCTCCCCACGCTCTCGAAGAAAAGGACCAGGAGTTCGACGCTGCTCCCTTCGGCATCGTCGGGCTTGAGACATCACTTGGGCTGGCGCTAACCGAGCTCCACCACAAGAGCGGCCTCCCGCTAGCGGATCTGGTGCGGTTGATGAGCACCAACCCCGCGAGAATCCTGGGCCTGCCCGCAGGCACCCTCAAGGTTGGCGCTCCGGCGGACATCACCATCTTTGATCCCGATCACCAATGGACCGTAGATGCCGCGAGATTCCTATCCAGGTCGCGCAACACTCCATTTTCGGGTTGGCAGCTCAGGGGAAAGGCAGTTACTGTCATAGTGGGCGGTAGACTGCTCATGAGAGATGGGGAGATGCTATCATGACTCAAGAGAGTGCCCAATGGAGGACCAAACTCGAGGCAGTCGCCCGTGCGCTCAAGGCCAACGGGATCAATGCGATCGTCGCCGAGACTGGCGACGAGGCCCGCGAGCAAGCCTTGGCGCTCATACCCAAAGGAGCCTCTATCGGTATGGGCGGCTCGAAGACCGTAGCTGAAATCGGCCTTCTGGATGCCCTGCGGAGCCCCGGCTATGGACTGATCGATCAATACGATCCCAAGCTCCCAAGAGAAGCCGTGCTCAAGCTGAGACGGGCCGGCCTTCAGGCCGACTATTTCATCGCTGGCTCTAACGCCGTCACGCAAGACGGCAAACTGGTCAACGTCGATGGACTCGGCAACCGAGTTGCGGCTTTCGCCTTTGGCCCCGACAAGGTGATCATCGTCGCCGGCCGGAACAAGATCGTCAAAGATGTCGCGGCCGGGCTCGACCGAATTAGAAACATCGCTGCACCAGCCAACGCCAAGCGGCTCGGCTCGGCCACGCCCTGCGCAGCGACCGGGGTTTGCAGCGACTGCAGCGTGCCGGGCCGGATATGCAACCTGACCCTCGTCGTTGACAAGCAGAGATTTCCGGATCGGATGACGGTGATCCTGGTGAACCAGGAGTTGGGATACTGATGGGTATGATCGGGCTCGTGCGGTGGATGGCATGCCGACGGCACCGGGTGCACGTGCCCGCCGCCATCCTTATGGGGCTTGCATTGGCAGGTGGGCTCGGCTCATGTGCCTACTACAATATCTACTGGACGGCCTCGCATGAGTACCAGAAAGCCACTGCGGGCCAGAGCAGTGCTGAGTTCTGGGACCCTTTCGAGCAGAAACCCTTGAGTGGGGAGAACCTCAAGACCATCGATTCTTGCGCCAAGCGATGCGGCAAGATTCTGCTGCTCTATCCCAAGAGCAAGTGGGTTGACGATGCCCTGGTGCTGATGGGCAATTGCTTCACCCTGAAGGGTGACTATGCCAACGCTCTCAGAAAGTACGAAGAGCTTCTGAAGTTCTATCCGTCATCCGAGTATGTCGACGAGGCCATGTACATGGAGGCCTACACCCGCGTGCTCGATGGCTCGCCCCAGCAGGCTCTAGCTTCACTTCAAGACATGGAGGACCAGGTCAAGGCCAAGCTGTGGCGAGAGCACATTCTCTTTCTGGCTGCCAGAATCTTCCGCAAGAACGGTGACTGCGACGGGGCAATCGACTATTACCGGGCATACCTGAAGGATTTCCCAGAAGGCAGGAAAGCAACTGAAGTGACGCTGGCCCTTGCCGATTGCCTGATCAAGACTGACAAGCAGGGTGAGGCCACGGGGCTGCTTGAGCCCCTGGCTGCCAAGCAGGGTCTGGCTGGGTCGGTGGCTGCGATCAAGCTGGGGGCAGCCTATCGCAAGCTTGGCGAAGACGACAAGGCGCTAGGCATTTTCCGGACGCTGGCTGATAAGTCGCTCGTTGACAGCGTGCGAGCGCGGGCGGACATCGAGACTGCGATCACGCTTGAGGGGCAGGGCAAACCCCAGGATGCCGTCGGGGTGTTGACCACGGCCGACAGTCTCGGAAAGGCTTCCCTTGGGGGCGAGGCGCAGTATCGGATTGGCCTCATCTATGAGCAGCGCCTCGGCGACTTCGCCAAGGCGACCACGGCCTACGATGACGCCGGCAAGGTGGCCACAGATTACGGCAAACTGGCTGCCAGGCGGTCACTGGCCCTGAAGTCAGTGGCGAAGTACGAGCAGGTCCTGTCCGATTCGACCGTTCGGGATCCCGATAAGCTGGCGATGAACAGGTTCTCGCTGGCAGAGACGTTTCTGATCGATCTGGGGCTTACGGCTCGGGCCGAGGCTGAGCTGCGGACCTTGAGCGATAGTCTTCCCACTAACACCTTCACGGCTCGCTCCAAGCTGACCTTGGGATCGCTGCTCGAAGCCCGGGGTGACACCACGGCTCGGATATACTACCGGGCCGTGATCGACTCATTTCCGACCACTGTCTATGCAAACATAGCGCGGTCGCGCCTTGACATGCCGCTCATAGATGTGCCTGAAAAGCCCGCGCCTGCACCGGCACAAGAGACTCAGGTTGAAAAACCGCGGGCCGTGGCGCCAGGTGAAAGTCCAGGTCAGCCTACTGGTGTACCCGGCGCACCAGCGACCACAACCGGCGAGGCACAAAGTACGATGATAGGACCGATGCCACCGGGGGAAGAGGGTGGGACGCCGGGTGCGACCTCAGCCACGATGATAGGACCGATGCCGCCGGCACCAGAAAGTAGTGGGGCACAAAGTACGATGATAGGGCCGACGCCGCCGGCACCAGAAGGTAGTGGGGCTCAAAGTACGATGATAGGGCCGATGCCGCCGGCACCAGAGTCCGGGGCCCCGGCAACCACGCCGGGTCCGACCCCGAGCATCATGATAGGCCCTCTGCCGCCAGCTAGCGGGCCCAGTGGACCAGCGGATACAGGCCATGCGCCCGGCCCGCCGCCCCAAGACTCGACCGGTGTCCTCGGCAACCCTCCGGGTGGGCAGCGATGACCTCGCCAGGAGCCCACGTCATGCAGGCCCGGATTATAGGGACCGAGGCGCTCCGCGCGGGTTTCAACCTCTTGAGGTTGGAGACTCCAGTGATCGCACGTTCATGCCTACCCGGGCAATTTGTCCTCTTGCGCGGACTGACCCCCGAGTGGCCGTACCTGAGACGGCCCTTCTCGATCTACAGATCGGACCAGGACGCAACTATCGAGATCGTTTACAAGACGGTCGGCAGGGCGACCGCGGTGATGGCGAACCTGACCGAGGGCGAATACGAGATCGTGGGGCCGCTCGGCAAGGGTTTCAGTCTGAGACCGGGGAAGACTCACACGGTAGCTCTCGCCGGTGGTGTGGGGCTCCCACCGGTGGCTTGCTACTGCGAGCGGTACGTAGATGCGATCGAGCGAATCACTTTGATCATCGGGGCCAGGACCGCCCGCGAATTGCTGGTGCCCGTGGGCATGATGGCTCAGGGAATTGACTTGAGATCCTACACGGATGATGGCTCAAAGGGAGCAAAAGGCACGGTAGTGGATGGCTTCGCCAGCCGGCTGGCTGAGCTTGGCGCGGCAGCCGAGGAAGTGCAGGTGATCGCTTGCGGACCGCGTGATATGCTCTCGGCCGTTGCAGGTATGTGCCGCGACCGCGGCCTGCCCTGTGAGGTGAGCGTCGAGGAAATGATGGCCTGCGGGCTCGGCGCCTGCCTCAGCTGTGCTGTGCCTCGCCTCGCGGGCGGCTACCTGCACGCCTGCCAGGATGGTCCGGTGGTCGATTCGGCGCTGGTTGACTGGGAGAACTGGAAGACCTAAGAGCTTGGGCGGTCGCCGACAGAGTTGCTCGAGCGGTGAAAGGTATGACGAACCTGGAAGTCCAGCTTGCGGGGCTCACGCTCCAGACTCCGATCGTCGGGGCTTCGGGCACCTTCGGCTATGGCCTGGAGTACGACGGGCTGGTCGACTATCGCTCTTACGGGGCAGTGGTTGCCAAGACGGTTACGCTCGAGCCGCGCTCGGGCAATCCCCCTCCGAGAATTGCTGATCTCGGCCATGGGATGCTCAATGCCATCGGGCTTGAGAACGTGGGCTTGGAAGCCTTCCTGGGCGACAAGCTGCCCAAGGTCACGCTCCCCTGCCACTTTTTCGCGAGCATCGGCGGCGAGACCGCCGACGAGTATCGGCGCTTAGCCGCCGTTCTCGGCCGGGCTCCGCGGGTGGCAGCGCTCGAAGCCAATGTGTCGTGTCCCAATGTGGCGCGAGGCGGCCTAGCTCTCGGAGGTGATCCTCGCATTACCCGCGATGTGGTCCGGGCGATCAGGGCCGAGACCAGCTTGCCTCTGATTGCTAAACTCCCGCCGCTGATCACGGGGCTCGGTGACGTCGCCGAAGCTGCTTGCGAAGGCGGGGCCGATGCCCTAGTGGTCGCCAACACCTACCCGGCGATGGCCATGGATCTGGCCCGCGAGCGGCCCGCCCTCGGCAGTACTTCGGGAGGGATGAGCGGCCGGGCGATCCGGCCGATTTCGCTTCTCCTGGTATGGCAGGTGGTGGAGAAGGTCAAGGTGCCGGTGATTGCAAGTGGTGGCATCGAGCGGGGCGAGGATGCGCTGGAGTACTTGCTGGCCGGCGCAACCGCCTTCGAGATTGGGAGCGTGATCCTGCGGGACTTGAGCGCTGCGGCCAAGATCCTCGCAGGCATCAGCGTATTCATGCAGAGCAAGGGCTACACCAAGATAGAGGACCTGAGAGGCAGAGCACGGCGGCAGGCCTGAGGCACGAGCCGCATGAGGGGGAGTTCCGACAAGCAAGCAGATGGGGGAGACATGGCTCACGAGCCACGCATAATCATCGCGCTTGATACCAGTAACCTCAGTGAAGCTGAGGCCATTGTCGAGGGATTCGGGGACCAGGTGGAATTCTACAAGGTCGGTTCGATCTTGTTCACCTCGGCGGGCCCGGCGGCCGTTCGGATGGTGAGAGGGCACGGCAAGCAGGTCTTCCTCGATCTCAAGTTCCACGACATTCCCAATACTGTGATGGGCGCGGTCGCTGGGGCAGCTCGCCTGGGTGTGAGCCTTGTGACAGTGCACTCGGCGGGCGGGCCCGATATGATGCGGGCGGCGCTCGAGGGTGCAGCTCGGCAGTCTGGCAAGGGTGGCAGCACCAGCGTAGCTGGCTCGAGGCCCCGCGTTATAGGTGTAACCTTGCTCACGAGTCTAGCCGCAGGTGAGGACATAGGGGCGCGAGTACTTGCCCTGGCGAAGGATGCTGCCCGGGCCGGGCTCGATGGCGTAGTATGTTCGCCGCTCGAGGTTGGCGCGATCAGGCAGGCCCTGGGGCCCGACTTCATCACCGTAGTCCCCGGGATAAGACGCGCGGATGATGCCAAGGGCGACCAGGCCAGGGTGGCCACGCCTGGGCAGGCCGCGCGAGATGGTGCCCATTTCCTCGTCGTGGGCAGGAGCGTGACTGCCGCGAAGAATCCCCGGGTGGCTCTGGGTGAGATCGTGGCCGAGCTCGAGGCTGTCGGCAGGTGAGGCTTGCAGTGAAAAGGAGTATGCTATAGGTTCGAGGTTCAAGCAGCGTCGGGCGGGCGGCACGGCCCGAACGGCGGCAGAACTGAACTTGGTAGTAGCGGACAGGACCTGAACTGGAGGTCGAAATGCTGGAAGAGAATCGGGACGCTTCGGGTGTGGTCGGCCTGATGGAGGAAAGTGGCGCTCTCCTCGCCGGGCACTTCGTGCTCTCCTCAGGACTTCACAGCGCCAGGTACATCCAGTGCGCGCTGCTGCTCGAGGTGCCCGCCAGGGCGGAGATTATCGGCCGCAAGCTCGCGGGCTTGGTCGAGCAGATGCTGGGTCTGAGCGTAGTCGATGTCGTCGCAAGCCCGGCAATCGGCGGCATAGTGATTGGGCATGAAGTCGCGCGGGCCCTGGGGGCGCGATCGGTGTTTGCCGAGCGGACCAATGGGGTGATGGCGCTGAGACGCGGGTTCGCGATCGCGAGGGGAGAGCGCGTGCTGGTGGTCGAGGACGTGATCACCACAGGCGGCTCGACCCGGGAAGTGATGGAGGTCGTGTCGGCCGAGGGTGGCAAAGTTGTGGGTGTCGGCGCTATCGTCAATCGGGGTGGCGGCGTGGATTTCAAGGTGCCGCTGGCTTTCTTGGTCAAGGCCCAGATCGACAACTTCAACCCCGAGGTCTGCCCCATGTGCAAAGCCGCTCTGCCATTCAACAAGCCCGGAAGCCGGCAGAGCCGGGGCCAGGAGGGATGATGCCCACACGGCCTGCCAGGCGAGCGCGTACCCCGGCCAAGCGTCCAAGCAAGCGAGCCGGACAAGACTCCGACCTCAGCCGATTCCTGGAGTTCGCCCTCAGCAAAGGCGCCGGAGATGCCAAGGTGATCGACGCCTCTACAGTCCGCTGCGAGGCCTGGGTCAGAATGAAGTGCCATTTTGGGTGCGGCGGGTACAACAAGCGGCTGACCTGTCCGCCCCTTTCGCCTACGCCCGAGGAGACTCGTCGGGTTGTGGCCTGCTACAAACGGGCGATCCTCGTCCACTGCCATGACAACAACGAAGCCATCAACGACATCATCCCGCATCTCGAGCGCAAGATCTTCCTCGCCGGCTACTACAAGGCGCTGGGCTTGGGCTCAGGGCCCTGCAACCTCTGCGCGAGGTGTGATGTTGGGGGCCGTTGCGTTCATCCCTATCTCGCGCGGCCGTCAATGGAGGCATGCGGGATCGATGTCTATGCTACGGCCCGGGCCAACGGCTTCCACATCGAAGTCGTTCGGTCCCGAAGCCAAACCGGTGACTACTTCGGTCTGGTCCTGGTGGACTAGGCGAAGGATCAACATCCTGCCATGCGGATAATGCCTGCTGCATCACTTCGACTCGGCAGAATCAAGTCGATTGACATCTTCATCAACGTGACCTGGCTCATCGTCTATGGGCTGCTGGTCTATTGGCTCCGCACCGGATACGTGCGTGAAATGGCGCCGGAGATGGGATCAGCGACCGCGTGGGCCGTGAGCGCGTCCGGGGCCCTGGTCCTCTTTGCTTCGGTGCTGGCCCATGAGCTCGCCCACTCGCTTACCGCCCTGCGCTCGGGTCTGCGCATCAGCAAGATAACGCTCTTCATTTTCGGTGGCGTGGCCCAGATGGAGAGCGAGCCCCAAACCCCCGGCGTAGAGTTCAAGATGGCGATTGCCGGGCCACTGACCAGTGTCGTCCTGGCGGTCTTGCTCGGCGTGGTCCGCTTCGTGATCTTGAGGCCCTTTGCCCACACCGCGCCGGCCCTGGTGGCTGAGTATGCCACTTACGCTAACGGGGCGCT
>DATKKY010000094.1:0-7654 GCA_035542695.1 bacterium
CGTACTGGATGGTGTCCACAGCTACGACATCGAAGCTCACATAGACCGTGTCGAGATCGGCGCTCACGGTCTGGCTCCTGATCTCGATCCTTATCGGGCTCGGGATAGCCCTCAGGCTATCGACGGCGCTCCGAAGCCAGACGAAGAATTCATGATAGGCAGGACCGGTACCAAACAGATCCTGGCTCTTTTTGCCATCATACCTGAAGGCCGGCACGTAGTTGAGGATGGCGGGATCGTAGTACGTTCTTCTTGCCACGATGTCAGTCGGATTGAAGAGATAGAAACTGTCAGTAGCTGAAGGCCAATACATGTGATACGCGACAGGAGCAACCTGCCCCTGGTACTGATCAAAGAACGCGTTCAGCGAGTCTTTGATCGCGTTGCAGTATCCTCAGCCAGAGTTGGTGAAGTACTCAATCAGCGGCAGGCGCTGGACAGCAAACGCCGGCAACGCCATGAGCACTATGAGCGCTGCAGCAAGAACGGCCGTCTTCCGCATGAACTACCTCCTTCGGTCTTGGGACCCTTGCCGTTACACCCGATACCTACTTTAAGAATACCATCTTGCCACTGCGCGAACCATCTGCGGTGTCAAGGCGGTAATAATACATGCCGCTACCCACGCTCCGTCCGAACCGGTCGAGACCGTTCCAGCTCGCGGTGTGCGAGCCGGCCTCAACAGGCCCATCAAGCAGATTGGCCACCAGCTGGCCCGTCGCCGAATAGACCGCCAGCCGCACCGCGCCGGGGCGGCCAACCGTGAAGGCGATAGTCGTTCCGCTCCTAAACGGGTTCGGGGTGTTCTGGCCAAGCCAGACGCGCCCGGGCACTTCAGGGCCACCGGGCACCGACGCGCGACTGACCACAGGGCTACTCGTCGCCTGCAGTACTTTGTTCCGCCACTTGCCGGGGATGCCCATGTCAACTTCATTCTGAACCCAGATGGCAGTTATCATGTCACCGGCGACATAGGGAGGCGCCGTGTAAGGATAAGCCCAGTCGAAGTGGAGCGAATCCCCCTTCTGAATCGAGATGATTTGGCCACTCTGGGGCTCCATGTCCCGGAAGACGTACTTGCCGGTGGAATCGATGTTATTGCCGATAAACGGATAGGCGTAATGCTCCTGCGTTGCCGCCATCCAGACCACCGGAGTCGGCTCATAGATGATGGTGTCCTCAGCCACGACGTCGAAGCTCACATAGACCGTATCCGAGTCGCTGCTCACGTACTGATCCGTGATGTCAATCCTGATAGGACTCGGGATCGCACCCAGGCTATCCACGGCCTGATCAAGCCAGGTAAAGAACTCGGGATAGTTCGGCTGAGTGCCAAAGAGATCGCTGATCTTCTTGCCGTCGTACCGGAAGGACGGCGTGTAAGTGATACCGGGTGGGTCGTAGAAGTTGACCCTTGCCTGAACGGCATAGGGGTCGAAGCCGTAGAAGGGATCACTGGGGTACGGCCACCACACGTGATACATTACGGGGACAACCTGTCCCGCGTGGGCGTCGAAGAATGCCTCGAGGGGCACTCTTACTGCCCTGCAGTACGCTCAACCGATGTTGGTGAAGTTCTCGATCAGCACGGTGCGCTGAACGGCCAGCGCAGGCAGCGCACTGACGAGGACGAGTGCCAAGGCCACAACCACCTTGGTCCGCATGCTCTACCTCCTTGGACTTAGGAACCCAGTCGCAAATGTATAGCAAAGTCGTAGATCACCGCGGCATTATGATATCACGTCCTGAGGCGTGATTCAACGGAAAAGTGGGCCGCGGCGCTCAGGCCTTCCGGGCCACCAGGAGCCCGCTTCCCACGGGCACGATCAAAGCGTCCACGCGTTCGTCGGTCAGGGCACGCTTGAGCATAGCCGCGCAGTCCTCCCGGTGGCTTATGACATTGTCGGCGACCAGGAGGCCACCCGGGACCAGATTGGGGACCACGGTCTCGTAGCAGGCCAGATACACTCCCTTCTCGACATCAAGAAAGCAGAAGGCGACGTTCCGGTAGGCCGCCAGGTGATCGGTCACATCTCCGGGCACGATCTCGACCAGGTGCTCGACCTCGGCGGCCTTCAAGGTCTCGCGGGCCAGCTTGAGCTTGGCCCCCGACTTTTCGAAGGTGACGATCTTCCGGCCGGCCGCCCTGGCGGCAAGCGAGAGCCAGAGGGTCGAATAGCCGCCGCTCGTGCCCAGTTCGAGGAAGATGCCGTCGGGCGTATTGGCAGCCAAGAGCGAGAGCAGCTTGCCGGTGGCCGGCGGCACCTGGCGCAGGCGATCGAAATGGGCCATGTCAGGGTGCTTGCGATGCTCGGCGTCAAGCCGCTCCAGGTACTGCATCCGCTTGGCAATCCGTTCAGGAAGGTCCTGGAACACGGCGCTACTCGATTCTCTTGAACATATCGCCCTTGGTGCCGCAAATCGGGCAGAGTCCGGGGGCGTGCTTCTCGGCGGTGTAGCCGCACACCGGGCAGACAAAGTAAGGAAACTCCTCCGCGGTCTTGCCCAGGTTGGAGAGCATGTCCTGATAGAGCTTGCCGTGGACCTTCTCCACTTCGAGCGCAAACCGGAAGGAGCGCTCGGCATCCTTCGCGCCCTCGGCCTTGGCAGCTGAGAGCATCTCCGGATACATGGCCGTGAACTCGTGGGTCTCCCCTGCCACGGCCTCCTTAAGGTTCGCCGCGGTGTCGCCGATCGCCTTCAAGGCCCTCAAGTGATTGTGGGCGTGGACTGTCTCGGCCTCCGCAGCCGCCAAGAACAGGCGGGCAGCCTGCGGGAAACCGTCACGCTTGGCTCGCTCGGCGAAGGCCAGATACTTGCGGTTGGCCTGAGACTCGCCGGCGAAGGCTTGCTTCAGATTCTCTTCTGACTTCGACATGCGCTTCTACCTCCTTGGTATCGCTATTTTGTCTTGAGATGCAAGGGCGCGGCGAAGGTATCATGCAGGCGCCGCTCCTACACCCCGCTGAAATGGACTCCGTCGAAGAGCAGGCTTGGAGTGCGCTGCGCAGCAAAGCTGTAAGGGTCGTTGCCGACCTCCGCCAGGCGGCTCAAGAGGTCAAGCACGTTCCCCGAGATATTCATCTCGTGGACGGGAGTGGCGAGCTGGCCGTTCTGAATCAAGAGCCCCGATATGCCCACCGAGAAATCCCCGGTCGTGGAGTTGGAATTGCCGCCGATGAAACCCTGCACCAAGATGCCCTGCTTGATGTCTTTGATCATGGCATTAAGCGGCCGGGCGCCGGCTTCGAACACCACGTTGGTCGGCCAGCCCGTGGTTGGTTCCATGCCCAGCTTGCGGCCGTAGTAAATGTCCACGTAAAAGTTGCGGAGATAGCCCTGCTCGAAGATAGGCAGGCGTTTGGCCGCCACGCCATCGCTGTCAAAGAAGCGCGACGCGAGCCCCTTCTCCAAGGTTGGATCATCGGTCAGCGTGAACTTCGCCGAGCCCACCTGCTTGTGCATCATGCCATCGAAGCAAGAGGTTTTCTGTTGGAGAGCTCGCGCGCTCAGAGGCTCCTGGAGTATCCTCAAGAGCCGGCGCCCAGTACGGTTCTCCACCAGGCAGGTGTACTGGCCGGAGTCGATCTTCTTCTGGCCAAGCTTGGCCACGGCGCGGCGCACGGCCTCATTCCCCACGAAGCTCGGGGCCAAAAGATCCTTCCGGAACCGCGTGGTAGCACCGCTCCAGTCGTCGGGACGCGCGCCTGAATCATCCTTGACCGTCACGTCGGCGCTGATTTCGAATACCGTGCCCCTGGAGCCGCCCATGAAGCCGTTGCTGTGGAGCCGGATCATTTCGCTGTGGGAATCCGAGTAGGAACCTGTGGCCGAGACCACCTTGTCGCTCGCCCCTCTTGCTGCCGCCTCGATCTCGCGGGCGATCCGGATGCGCTCGCTGGTCTCCAGCTTCTCGTAGGAAGCATCATAGATCTTGAGGTCGCCCTTGGTCTCTTCAGGATAGAACCTGGGATCGGGCAAGCCCCGGTATTCGTCGCGGGCAAGGTACCGGGTGCCCGCCACCGACTCCTCGATGAACTTGGCCAGCTCCTCCCGGCGGAGATCATTGGTCGAGTTGGCCCAGAACCGCTTGTCCACGTAAATCTCGGTGGCGAGGCCGTGCTGCTGGGCCTCGCTCAGGCGCTCGATCTTGCTGTCGCGGACGTCGATCTCGATCCGGCGATCGGACCTCAGTTCGACCGCGACCTCGGTGGCTCCGCTCTTCAGGGCGTACTTCATCGCCCATTCAGCCAGGTCGAGCCTTTCCTTCTCATTCATAGGTTGCGCCTTTGGTACCTACCCGGTCACGCCGCCGACGGTTATCTTAGATACCTTGACCGTGGGCAGCCCCTGGGACACCGGCACGCTCTGCCCGTTCTTGCCGCAGGTCCAGCCGCCTTCAGCCAGTTTGTAGTCGTTGCCGACCATCACGATGTCGCTGAGCACCTGGGGCCCGTTGCCGATCAGGTTGACATCTTTGACCGGCTTGGCGAGCTCGCCGTTCTCGATCATTTGGCCCGACTTGACGTAGAAGGAGAAATCCCCGGGGCCGATGTGGACCTCGCCGTTGGTGAAGCCCTCCGCATACAGGCCGTGCTTGACGCTCTTGATAATGTCCGCCGGCGCGTGAGGCCCGGAAAGCATGAAGGTGTTTCTCATCCTGGGCATGGGTGGGAAGCGGAAGGACTCCCGCCGGCCGTTGCCCGTCGGTTTGACCCCATAGAACTGGGCGCTGATACGGTCGTGCATGTAACTGGTCAGGATGCCATCCTGGACCAGGAAGGTGCGCTCGGTGTCGTTGGCCTCATCGTCAAGATTGAGGCTGCCCCGCGCATGCGAGAGCGTCCCGTCATCCACGATGGTCACAAACGGCTGTGCAACCGGCTTGCCCATCTTGTCGCAGAAGATCGAGGTGCTCTTGCGGTTGAAGTCGGCTTCCATGCCGTGGCCGATAGCTTCGTGGAGCAAGATGCCGGCCCCGCCAGGCGCAAGCACGACTTCCATCTCGCCGGCTTCGGGCTTGACCGCATCGAAGAGCACCACCGTGCGGCGCACAGCTTCCCGGGCAAGAAAGTCGAGGCTCTGGGGCGTCATGGCTTCGATGCCCTGGCGGCCCGAGAGATCGAACCGGTTCTCCTCGCGCCGATGATTCTGCTCGGCGGTGCAGTTGGCCGTGATGCGGCTGAGCGGCCGATAGTCGGTAGCCACGCGGCCTTCCGAGGTCGCAATCAGGATGTAAGAAGTGGAGTTGGAGAAGGCAATTCGCGACTTGATCACCCGCGAGTCAAGCGCGAAGACCTTGTCGTTCAAAGTCTGGAGGTAGGGGATCTTCTCATCCACCGAAACATCTTCCCAGGATGTCTCGATGGGGTAGTAGTCTGGCGTCGGATGAAGCACCATCTGGACCGGGCCGGGAGTCTGCCCCGAAGCCGCGATCTCGGCGGCCGTTCTGGCGGCCAGCTTCATGGCGGCGGGCGTCACTTCCTCAGTGAAGGAGTAGCCGGTCTGATCGCCCTTGAGCACGCGGATGCCGACTCCGTAATCCACCGAGCTCGACGCCCGGTTGACGGCTTTGTCCTCCAGCGAGATGTCGTTGGCGATGGTGTGCTCGAAGAAGAGGTCGCAGTAGTCGCCGCCTCGCGAGAGGGCTTCGTTCATCACTTCCCGGATGGTCTGCTCATCAACCCCGAAGTGGCTGTAGTAATCCTTGAGCGGCATGTCCTTGGAGGTAAGGCCGGCGAAGACCCGGTCGGCGACCGGGCCCAGGAAGGCCGGAATTACAGTGGCAGCCACCACTCCCTTGGACGATCGCGTGAGAAACACCCGTCGAGTGATTCTGGATGTCAAGTCCACTCCTTGGCCGGTAGGGGATCAAGCGTCAAACAGGTGTATTCTACGGACCCACGGCGGAGATGTCAAGCCGCTCCTTGGCGGGGTCTGGGGTTGGGTCAGCGCTGGCGAAATAGTCATGGAGAATGTCGGCTGCCAGATGATGACCCTTCGCGGACCAGTGACGATCAGATACGTAGTAGTAATCGCTGCCGTCGATCGGCGCTGAGCCAAACCGACCGAAGAGATCAACGTAGTTGAAGCCCTGCACCTTCAGAAACAAGATCAGGCTCTCCACCATCCTTTGGCGGATTTCCGGCAAGGCCTGCGGCACCACCGTGACCACCAGCTCGCAGTGCTTAGCGGCGCAGCTCGCGCGCAAAGCCAGCAGCAGCTCCTGCGTCAGGCTGGAAGCTCGCTCGCGCCAGGCCGAGTTCCGGGCGGGATCGGTTCGCCTGTCCCCGGACCGGGAATAATAGGCAAGCAGTATCCTGGTCTTGAGGAAAGTCCCCAGCTGCGACCGGCACGCCAGGCTGTAGCCCGGCAAGCGCTGGATCACGTGGCCGACCCTGGCCTCGGTTGAACGCGGCGCTTCATGCTTCGTGAGCGCGCCGTTCTCCCAGGTGTAGAGCTGCGACCGGAGGTTGTCGTTGAAATCATTACCCCCGCAAATGCACAGCAGCACATAGTCCGGCCGGTACCGCCAACCCTCGACGTTGAAGAAGGCCAGCTCGTTGGCAGTTCCAGTGCCGGGCACGCCGGCATTGATCACTTCCCACCGGCGGCCGCCTTGCTGGTTGCCTTGCCGGTTGCCTTGCTGGCCGCTGTCGGCGTTGAGCTTGGCTTCAAGCACCTTGGCAAAGCACTCGTCGGCATTGACCCCGTCGCCGAACGTGTAGGAGTCCCCGAGGCAGAGAATCCTGACCGTACCGTCCGGCTTGGCGTAAGGGTATTCCTTGTCGCGGAGGCCCTTGGAGTTAATGGCGACTCTGGTATTGAACTCGGGACTGATGCTCGCGCCCTTCATGCCGGGGACAAGCCGCAAGCCACATTCCCGGTCCCAGGCACGGGTGCTCACGTGGAAGTCGTGCTGCGGGATGAACAGCCGGAAGATGACCTCGAGAACTACGAGCACCAGGACGATGGAGCCAACTGTAATGAGGCCATTGGTCGCAGCCCGCGGCAAACGTGCCATGGCGCCACATGCCCTCGCTTGTCTCTGCCTACGGCTAATCCTATCACACCTCAGGTTAACTATCAAGGAGCGGGGCTGGCGCCGTCCGGTGCGCTTGCGCGTGGCTTGACCCATCACGCTCACGGCGCTATGGTGGTCTGACACGCCGCAGCCTTCGGCTGCCTAAACAGGAGGAGCAGTATAATGCGCGAGCGACTCGCTCATGGCAGTGCAGCATGCTGGAGATTCTTGATGATGCTGGGTCTGGTTCTGGTCTTGGCAGGCCCGGGAGCGGCTCGGGTCCCGAGAGAGATCAATTACCAGGGCAAGCTGACTGATGCCCAGGGGCAACCGCTTGCCGGATCGCACAGCGTGGTGTTCGCTATCTACGATGCGCTCTCGGGCGGCACGCAGTTGTGGTCGGAAGCCCGGACGGTGAACTCGGATTCCACGGGGGTCTTCGCAGTTGTCCTGGGCGCGAGCACACCCATTGAAGTAGCCTTCACCGGTGACGCTTGGCTCCAAGTCGAGGTGGATGGCAAGGCGCTCTCCCCCCGCCGGCCGATGGTGAGCGTCCCCTATGCTTTCAACGCCGAGGCTGTGAACGGCATTGGGGCCAGCGCGACTCCAGCCCCCAACAGCCTGTATCCT
>DATKKY010000095.1:0-10611 GCA_035542695.1 bacterium
GTGCTGATACTAGACCCGCCTTAGAAGGTCAGGACACAGACAACATGATCGGTAAGACAATTTCCCACTACAAGATTCTCGAGAAGCTGGGCGAGGGTGGGATGGGTGTGGTCTACAAGGCCGAGGATATCCATCTGGAGCGGCTGGCGGCCTTGAAGTTCCTGCCTCCACACGTTTCCGAGGACTCCGAGGAGAAGGCTCGCTTCATTCATGAAGCCAAGTCTGCCTCGGCCTTGAACCACCCCAATGTCACGACAATCTACGGGATAGAGGACAGCCCCGAAGGGCTTTTCATCGCCATGGAGTATGTCGATGGCAAGACCCTGAGACAGGTAATCAAGGACGGCCCGCTCCCGCTCAAGAAGGTCTTGGACATCGCGACTCAGATCTGCGAAGGCATGGCTGCGGCCCACGAGAAGGGCGTCGTTCACCGGGACATCAAGTCCGAGAACATCATGGTCACGGCCCGCGGCCAAGTCAAGATCATGGACTTCGGGCTGGCCAAACTCAAAGGCGCGAGCCGGCTCACTCAGACGGGCACGACTCTGGGCACCATCGGCTACATGTCGCCCGAGCAAGCCTCCGGGGAAGATGTGGACCAGCGGAGCGACATCTTCTCCTTCGGCGTTGTGCTCTACGAGCTCTTGACCGGGCGGCAGCCTTTTCAGGGCGAGAATCAAGCGGCCATCATCAATGCCATCATCAACGAAGAACCGCAGCCGGTGGCGCGCTTCAACTCCCAGGCCTCGGCCAAGCTTGAGGACATGGTGGCAAAGGCGCTGGCCAAGGACCGAGACGAACGGTACCAGCACATTGATGATCTGCTTGCCGATCTCCGGCGCGAGCGGAAATCTCTGGAGTACGCGCGGACTGCGAAGTACGCCGAGGCCGCTCGTGCCGCTGAAGGGGCGAAGGCGGCGAGCGGTGTCGGAGCAGGAACCAGCCCACCTTCCGGTTACGAATCTGCGGTGGGAGCGCGGCGGGGGCTTGCCGCCCGGCTGCCCCTTAAGAAGCTTCTCGGCATTGGTGTTCCTGTAGCGGTGGCGCTTGCGGTCGTTCTGATCCTCTTTGTTCTCGAACCCTTCCGGGTGGAGATGGGGCCCAAGAAGGAAGCGGTGGCCAGGGAAAACTCTATCGCCATCATGTATTTCGACAACCTCACGGACCGCGCTGACACGGAGCGACTCGGCGAAATCGTCACCAATCTGCTCATAACATCGCTATCGGAGTCCAAGTACATCAATGTCGTCTCAAGTCAGCGGCTCTATGACATCCTGAAACTCCTGGGCAAGGAAGGCGCGAAGTCGATCGACCGGGATGTAGCGACGCAGGTTGCGACCCGGGCCGGTGCCAGGTGGATGCTCCTGGGCAGCATCATCCAGATTGAACCGCAGGCGATCCTGACATCTCAGCTCGTGGACGTGGAGAGCGGTCAGGTTACGGCATCCCAGCAGATCACCGGCGAGCCGGGGGAGAAGATATTCCCGATCATCGACCGGCTGGCGGCGGGTCTCAAGCGAGACCTCTCGCTTCCGGCGGAGGCCCAGAAGGAACCCGAGCCCAAGGTTGCCGACTTGACGACCAGTTCGCAGGAAGCCTATCGCTATTACCTTGAAGGCAGAGACCTGGCCTACAAGTACTACAACACCGAGGCCAAGGCCAGCCTTAGAAAGGCTTTCGAGCTGGATTCAACCTTCGCCATGGCCTACCTGGGCCTGGCTCTGGTGGAGAGCGGCCAAGAGCGGCGGAACCTGGCTGCAAAGGCCCTGAAGTACTCCGACCGAGCCACTGAAGCGGAGCGCCTATACATAAAGGCTATGGGGGCCTACATCTCAGGCGACTATCCCGAGGCCGTCAAGGGACTCGAGAGGGTGGTGGCCGTCGAGCCTGACAACAAGTACGCATTCTTCTGGCTGGGGATGATCCTTTTCGATAATCTCCAGCGGCCGGAGGAGGGGATTCGTAACCTTACGCGTGCGATCGAGATCGACCCCCTTTTCAAACCCGCCTATAATGCGCTCGCTTATAACTACGACGGGATCGGTGATTTCGAGAAGTCCATCTGGGCCATAGATAAGTACATCTCCTTAGCACCTGAGGAAGCCAACCCCTACGATTCTCGCGGAGACCTCTACGCCTGGAACGGCAAGCTGGACCAGGCGCTTGAGTCCTACCGCAAAGCAATCGAGATCAAGCCGGACTTCTATATGTCTTTGTTCAAGCTTGGAGACATGTACTTGTTCAAGCGCGAGTATGCCAGGGCCGAGAGCTGCTACAAGGAGCTTTCGTCTTGTCCCGACAAGTCGACCCGGTCGGGGGGTCGAGAATGCCTGGGCATTATCCCCGCATACCAAGGCAAATTCGATGAAGCCTTCCGAGTTCTGGACGATGGGCTGGCCGCTGACCGCATGGAGGGGGCCGAGGGCAGCTATCATATGGGCAAGTATCTTGTGAAGGCCGAAATCTATCTCATTAAGAAGGAGTTCGATCTGGCGTTGAAGGAAGGCGGCGCCGGGGTGGAGGCCTCCAGGAAGATTGAATCGCTCCAACCTGTCTGCAACCGGGACTTTTACTGCTGCCTTCTCGCACGTGCCGGCAGAATCGCGGAGGCCCAAGATCTTGCCGAGGCCATAAGGCGGGCCATAAGCGGGAAGAACGAGAACTACATGTCGAGCTATTGGATTCCGCTAGCCGTGATCGAGATGAGCAAGAAGAACCCGGGCGCCGCTCTTGCGTATCTCGAGAAGGCGGCTGCCGCAGATAAGAGTGTCCTATCGTCCTATTGGTATCGTTGCTTCTGTGCCCGGGCGTACCTCGAGGCGGGCAAGCTCGGGGAGGCGGTGGCGATGCTCGAGAAGATGGTTTCCAGTTACAGTGAGGATAGGTTCTTCTTCGCTCCGATGTGTGTAGAGGACCATTACCTGCTCGGGACCGCGTACGAGAAGTCGGGCTGGACCAGCAAGGCTATAGAGCAGTACCAGGAGTTCCTTGAAATCTGGAAGGACGCCGACCCGGGTATCCCCAGCGTCGAGGACGCCCGCCAGCGCCTCGCCGCCCTGACCGGCAAGACATAAGTAACGTGGTATGATAATCTGGTGACACGAAGCTGATTTCTCCCGTTCGTATGCGAATGAAAGGTGGATACGAGAAAGGCTGGATGCAGGCAACGCGATGATCGGCAAGACGATATCTCACTACAAGATCCTGGAGAAACTCGGCGAGGGCGGCATGGGCGTAGTGTACAAGGCGGAGGACACCCGCCTCGAGCGCCTGGTGGCCCTGAAATTCCTGCCGCCTCACATATCCGAGAACTCCGATGAGAAGGCTCGTTTCATCCACGAGGCAAGATCGGCATCGGCGATCAACCACCCCAATGTGACCACGATTCACGGCATCGAGGAGAGTCCCGATGGCGTGTTCATAGTCATGGAGTACGTCGAAGGGAAGACGCTGAAGGCCCTGGCCAGCGAAGAGCCCCTCACGCTGAAGCGGATCCTCGACATCGGAGTCCAAATCTGTGAAGGTCTGGCCCTCGCGCACGAGAAAGGCGTGGTCCATCGGGATATCAAGTCCGAGAACATCATGGTTACCGCGCGCGGCCAGGTGAAGATCATGGACTTCGGCCTGGCCAAACTCAAAGGTGCAAGCAAGCTGACCCAGACGGGCACGACCCTGGGGACCATAGGCTACATGTCACCCGAGCAGGCCTCCGGTGAAGAGGTGGACCAGCGCAGCGACATCTTCTCCGCCGGGGTAGTCCTTTATGAGCTCTTGACGGGGCGGATGCCTTTCTGGGGAGAGAATCAAGCGGCGATCATCAATGCGATACTTAACTTGGAGCCGTTGCCTATAGCCCGCTACAACAACCAGGTGTCAACGACACTTGAGTACGCCATATCCAAGGCCTTGGCGAAGGAAAGGGATGAACGGTACCAGCACATAGACGAGCTGCTTGCAGACTTGAGGCGAGAGCGGAAGGCCCTTGAGTATGCACGCACCACGAAGCTGGCCGAGGCCGCGAGAGCCGCGCAGGCGACCGCTTATCGGGAGCCGGTGGCCCAGGGCGAGGTTGCCGAGCCTGTGCCGGCTGGCCAGCGCCCAGCAGGTGCTGGGCGCGGTGGCCTGCGGGGCTGGCTAGGTTCGCGGAAGAGAGTCCTTGGTGTCGCGATTCCCGCCGTGATCGCGCTTGCCGTCGTTCTCATCCTCTTCGTACTTGAGCCCTTCCGGGTGGAGATGGGACCCAAGAAGGAAGCCGTGGCCAAGGAGAACTCGCTCGCCATCATGTACTTCGACAACCTCGTGGACCGCGCGGACACGGAGCGCCTCGGGGAGATCGTCACCAACTTGCTGATAACGTCGCTGTCCGAATCTAAGTACATCAATGTGGTCTCGAGCCAGCGGCTCTATGACATCTTGAAGCTCCTGGGGAAGGAAGGGGCGAAGTCGATCGACCGGGACGTTGCCACGCAGGTTGCGACCCGGGCCGGCGCCAGGTGGATGCTTCTGGGCAGCATCTTGCAGACCCAGCCGCAGGTGATCCTGACGTCGCAGCTAGTGGACGTGGAGAGCGGCAAGGTGGGGGCGTCCCAGCGGATCACGGGGGAGGTTGGGGAGAAGATCTTCCCAATAGTTGACCGGCTGGCGACGGGCCTCAAACAGGACCTTGCCCTGCCGGCGGAGGCCCAAAAGGAACCCGAGCGCAAGGTTTCCGACCTCACCACGGACTCACCCGAGGCCTATAGATATCTCCTCGAGGGAAACGATCTCCAGATGAAGATGTACGCGGCCGACGCTCAGGCCAGCTATAGAAAGTCCATCGAGTTCGATTCTACGTTCGCGATGCCCTACATATTCCTGGCCATGCTCGCGACCGGCGCGGAGCAAAAGGACTTGGTCGGCAAAGCGGTTAAGTACTCCAATCGAGCCAGTGAGAGGGAGAAGATCTTCATTGGCGGTGTAGCCGCCTTTGTCTCAGGTGACTATCCCAAAGCGATCAAGACGTTCGAGAGGCTGTCGGCGGCCTATCCCGATGACAAGAACTGGCCCTGGTGGTTAGGAGCTACTTATTATAAGGGCCTGAACCAGATGGAACCGGCGATTCGGGAACTCACCCGGGCAATCGAAATCGATCCCCTCTTCAAGCCGCCCTACAACATGCTGGCCTATGCCTACGATGCTATCGGCGATTTCGATAAATCCATCTGGGCGATTGATAAGTACATCTCCATGCCGCCCGAGGAGGCCAACCCTTACGATACCCGCGGAGACCTCTACGCCTGGAACGGCAAGCTGGACCAGGCGATCGAATCTTACCGCAAGGCGGTCGAGGTGAAGCCGGATTTCTATGTTTCCTGGCTGAAGCTCGGAGCCATGCACCTTTTTAAGCACGAGTATGCCCAGGCGGAGAGCTGCTGTAAGGTGGTGGCGTCCTGTCCCGACAAGGAGACCCGCTCCCAAGGGCGGGGTGCGCTGGGTATCATCCTGGCGTATCAGGGCAAGCTCAGGGAGGCCCTGAGAGCTTTGGATGACGGCCTGGCCGCGGACCGGATGGAGGGCGCGGCGGGTGAGGGAGTTTGCGTGAAGCACTCGCTTAAGGCCGCTATCTATCTCATGGAGAAAAACTTCGACTCAGCACTAGGGGAAATACAAGCCTATGTGGAAGCTGAGAAGGCCTTGCACCCAAGCGATCCCGTCTATGGTCGGGACTTCTACGTGTATGCTCTCGTCAAGGCTGGCAAGCTTGGCGAAGCCGAGCAAGTCCTCAAGGACTTGAAGCGCGATATCGGGGACAAGCATCCGACTTACATGTACCTGTACTGGGGGGCGCTGGGCCAAGTCGAGGAAGCCCGCGGAAATCTCGCTGCCGCAATCGCCGACTACGAGAAGGCTGACCAACAATCTCCAGGACCAATCTATCCGTGTCGGGCGGTGCTGGCCCTGGCGTACCTCAAAGCGGGCAAGCTAGGCGAGGCCGT
Organism: bacterium; assembly: GCA_035542695.1. GTDB lineage: Bacteria > Arandabacterota > Arandabacteria > Arandabacterales > Arandabacteraceae > DATKKY01. The sequence continues at coordinate 5,976 of DATKKY010000095.1, forward strand.
GGCGATGTTCGAGAAGGTGCTCTCGCGTTACGATGACTACCGGCTCTACGAAGCTCCCGGATGCGTCAAGGACCATTACGACTTGGGCAGGGCCTACGACAAATCCGGCTGGACGGCGAAGGCCATCGAGCAGTACCAGGAATTCCTGGAAACTTGGAAGGATGCTGACCCCGGTATTCCCGAGGTTGAGGATGCCCGTGCGCGCCTAGCGAAATTGAAAGCCGGCGCCTGAGGATCGGAGATTCGGAGCCCCGCGATGTTTGAACACAAGCACGATCCAATGCTCACTCGCGCCGCCTTCATCAGGCGCATGCTGCTACATGGATTGATCGCGTGTGTGATCGTCGCGGTGGCACTCACGATCGGAGTACTCGGCTACCGCGGGCTGGGCGGCCTTGCTTGGGTGGACGCCATTCTCGACGCGTCGATGATCTTGGGCGGTATGGGCCCGGTGTCGACGCTGCACACCGCCGGAGCCAAGCTGTTTGCGTCTGGCTATGCTTTATTCTCCGGGCTCATCTTCATCGCGGTCGCTGGGCTCCTCTTCGCCCCGATCTTCCACAGGGTGATACATCACTTCCATATGGATGAAGGTGGCGAGGGCGATAGGGAGTCGTGAGCGGGACCATGCCCCGCTTAGGCTTCCGGCGAGGTCACGGTGCGGGCGGCCGGCCGCGAGCAATCAGTAAGGTGTCGGTCGGTTTCCGCGGTCCTCTAAGTTTGGTTCCTTCTTCTTCAAGCCTAGCCGTCCTGCGCGTCGCGCGCTATCGGCGAGCAGAAACTCGATCTGGGCATTGATGCTTCTCAAGTCGTCTGCCGCCCACTTCTCGAGCACTGCGAACAGCCGGTCATCCAGCCGGAGTAGGAATTTCTTCTTCTCGCTCATCGCCCCACACGCTGCCTAAGTTCGGCTGAATCAGCCCGCGTCTACCTGCCCCTGGGACAGGGTGCCGGTCAAGGGGACCCGGCACCCATTCGCCCTGTCCCATGGTTTCTATTGATAGAGGGTTCCCGTGTTTATGATCGGCTGCACTTCGGTCTCAGACACCAATGCCACCAAGAGATTGTTGACCATCGTGGCCCGCTTCTCCTGGTCCAGCTCGAGGATCTTCTGTTCAGTCAGCGCGTTGAGCGCCATCTGGACCATGCCGACCGCGCCCTCGACAATCTTCTGCCGTGCGGCGATGATCGCCTGGGCTTGCTGACGCCGGAGCATCAGCTGGGCAATCTCCGGTGCATAAGCCAGGTGGCTAATGCGGGACTCGATTATCTCCAGGCCTGCGACCTGGAGTCTTGCCTCGAGTTGGCTCTTGAGGTTCTCCGCAATCTCCTGAGGACTGCCTCGGAGCGAGGTCCGTTGCTCGTCCTGGGCGTCGTAGGGATACTCGGAGGCCAGGGCGCGGATCGCGGTTTCGCTCTGAATCGACACGAACTGCTCGTAGTTCTCGACGTCGAATAGGGCGCGGGCCGAGTCCACCACCCGCCAGACTACCACGGCGGCTATCTCGATGGGATTGCCGTGAGAGTCGTTGACCTTGATCTTCTCGCTCGCGAAGTTGTGGATCCTCAAGGACACGTGTTTCTTCACCGCGAAGGGCTGAGCCCACCAGAACCCGGAATCGCGGATCGAGCCAACGTACTTCCCGAACAGGACGAGCACGCGGGCCTCGTTGGGCTGAACCACCATGAGCCCCTTGGCCCAGATGAGGGTCACGAACAGCATCGGGAGCAGTACCCAGAACAAGGTCGGGGGGCCGGCCTCCCGGCCATAGCGCATGGCGTCACTGTGAGTCTGCGAGGCCATCGCAAATATGGTGTAGATGTCCAGCGCGATCAGGGCTACCAGGATCACAAGGGCGACGAACCCATTGATCCGCGTTGCGTTTCTTTCTGATACCTGCTGCATGACGGCACCTCCTTCACCTTGGTTATCGGTGATATTGTTATGATATCTTACTGATATCATAATGTCAAGCGAAAAATGAAGGTCGGGGGAGGCTCTGGGGCAGCGGTGCCGATTCCTAGCTGATTAGCCCCTTGATATACTCCCGGGTCAGTTCCTGTTTGGGGTTTTCGAAGAATGCGTCGGCGGGACCGTATTCGATGAGATCGCCTAGATAAAGGAAGACTATGTAATCCGCGAGGCGCCGAGCCTGGCGGAGGATGTGCGTCACCATTACGATCGTGTATTCCTGCTTTATCTCCTGGAACTTCTCTTCGATCCGCTGGCTGGACTTGGGGTCGAGCGCCGATGTGGGCTCGTCGGCCAGGATGATCTCGGGTTCAACGGCGAGACCGCGCGCCAGGCACAGCCGCTGCTGCTGGCCGATCGAGAGCCGGGAGGCTGGGGCGTGAAGCCGGTCTTTCACCTCATCCCACAGCGTGGCTTCCTTGAGATAGTGTTCGACAATCCTGTCCAGTTCCTTCTTGGCCCGCACCCCGTGAATCTTGAGGCCATAAGCAACGTTGTCATAGATGGACATCGGAAGCGGGCAGGGCCGCTGGGAAAGCAGCCCCATCTTCTTGCGGATGTGCGTTATCTCTGCCTTCGGATCATAGACGTTCTCGCCGTCCACCAGGACTTCGCCGGTGATCTTGATGCCCTCCATCGATTCAATAAGGCGGTTAAAGGAGCGCAGGAGAGTTGTCTTGCCGCAGCCCGAAGGCCCGATGATCGCCGTTATCATCTTGTCGGGAATGTCCACGGTTATGCCCTTGAGGGCCCGCTCACCGGCGTAGGAAACCGTGAGGTTCTTAACGCTTATGTGCGGTCTCAGCTCCATCTTGCCTCCTACTTCACGATGTACTTGGTGTACTTGCGACTTAGCATTCTCGACCCGATGCTGATTACGAGGATGATGATCGTGAGAATCAGCGCAGAAGCATAGGCACGCTGCTGAACCTCGGGGAAGGGCGTGCCCAGCTGGAAAAAGATCGCCAACGGCAAAGTCGCTGCCGGACGGAGTAGCGAGTGAGGTATCGCGTCGCTGTAGCCGGCCGTGAATATCACCGAGGCCGCGTCGCCCACGCCGCGGCCAAAGGCAATCAGGATGGCCGTGAGGATCCCCGGGAAGGCCTGGCGCGCCACGACCCTGATTGCGGTCTCCCAGCGGGTAGTGCCAAGTGCGTACGACGCGTCAGAGAGCTCCTCGGGCACCATGCGAATCACTTCGTCCATCGCGCGGCACATTATTGGCAGGACCAGCAGAGAGACAGCGATGATGCCTCCCAAGAGCGATGCGCCGACGTGGAAGAAGAGCATCAGCGAGAATCCAAAGGCACCGTACACTATCGAAGGAATTCCCCACAGCACGTCCAACGAGAACCTGACCAGGCCGGCCAGGCGCGAGCCCCGCTTGGTGTTGACGTTGAGATAGAGGACCACCGGAAGGCTTATGACGATCGCAACCAGCGTTGCCCCTCCCGCCACAAAGAGCGATCCCACAATCGCATTGAGAATGCCGCCTTCCTTGCCGAGGTAGTAGCCGCCCTTGGGAGCTTGCGTGATCATCGACAGCTTCATCGCCGGAAGACCCTTGACCGTGATGGTCGCAAGTATCAGAACCAGGCTCAAGAGCACCAGGGCGGTCGAGGCAATCATCAAAACCCTAAAGAAGCCCTCCTCGAGCCTCCTGGGCTCGAAGCGGCGCCGCTTGGTGAGGATGCTCAGCGCTTTGCGGCCGAAGGGGTCTGTGGACAGGCCCACCGGGATGTCCCGCATACCACGGGGTTGCCACGACGGCGTACTGGACCGCTTGCGGGTTCGCCCATCTTCCCATCTTTCTGCCGACACTAGCCTCGTACCTCCGTATGCAGCTATGTCACTTGATGCTGCGGGTCACTCGGACAAGCACCAGCCGCGCGCCCACGTTGAAGAGCACCACTACCACCAGCAGGATCAGGGACGCAAAGAGCAAGGCCGAATCGTACATCGGGACCGAGAGCATTTCGCCGTAGTTGTTGGCAATTAGGGCCGCCAGCGGGTATGAGGGATCGAGCACCGAGTGAGGCACCTGCGGCACGTTGCCGGCGACCATCAGCACCGCCATCGTCTCTCCGAAAGCCCGTGACAGGCCGAGCAGGACTGCCGCCACTATTCCGGGGAAGGCCTTGCGGACGACTGCATACTTGACTGTCTGCCATCGGGTCGCGCCCAAGGCAAGCGAAGCTTCCCGCATCTCGCGGGGCACTGACGCGAAGACCTCGAGTGAGACGTTGATTATCAGCGGGAAGATCATGATCGCCAGCACTATGCCAGCTGCCAGGACACAGTAACCGGAGGAGAAACTCCCCGTGAGCGGCGCAATGTGGTCCTTGATGAACGGCACGATGATTAGCACGCCCCACACACCGAAGACCACCGACGGAATGCCTGCGAGCAAATCGACAAATGGCCGGGCAAACTCGCGCATCCGCCGCGGCGCGTATTCCGAAAGGTAGATCGCAGTCAAGAGGCAGAGCGGCACGGCGATCACCACTGCTGCCAGCGTGACCCAGAGGCTACCGACTATGAACGGCAGGAATCCGAATTCACCCCGCGAGGGGTGCCACGATGACGAAAAAAGCAGGTGGCCCAGCGACTTGACGGCCAGGATCGGCCGCGACCGCTGATAGAGGCCAAGGGTCATGAAGACCA
>DATKKY010000096.1:0-19863 GCA_035542695.1 bacterium
TTACGGATGGAGCCAGGCCAGGAGGGCCAACTACCAGACTCGCTTGCCGGTTGCCCGGTCTATCTCGACCAGGCTTATCGAATAGGCATACAGGGAGCGGAGGTAGCCCAGCTTGGCTTGCGTGAGCGATGTCTGGGCATCCAGCAGATCGAGATTGGTGACGACCCCAGCCGCGTACTTGGTCTTGGCCATGGCCACAGCCTCCTCGGCCTGCTTGACCAGCACCTCGGCGTTCTCGGTCTTGTCCCAGGTGGCGCGGGCGCGCGCGACAGCCTGATCGACATCGGCCGTGATCTGGCGCTTGAGGTCGTCGGTGCGCGCCTCCGCTGCGTGCAGGCCGGCTTCGGCTTCGCGGCGCTGGTTCTGGGTCCGATTGCCATTGAAGACAGGGACGCGAAAATCGAAGCCCGCCGCATAGTTGGCCTTGAGCTGGTTGAGATTGTCGGGGTAGCCCGTGGTGAATCCCGATGCAAGTGTCAGGCCGACCGAGGGTCTATCCCCCAGCGAGGCCAAGCGTACTTGAAGAGCCGCGGTCATCTCGGCATCGCGCGCCACCATCATTTCGGGGCGCTGCCCGAAGGCTGCAGCCAGGAGCGCCGGGCCATCAAGGGTCCGTTCGGTCTTGGCAAAATCTCCCGATAGCTTGACCGGGGCGTCCGAAGGCCATCCCACCAGCTCCCGTAAGGCGATCTCCTGAGCCTCGAGATTGCTCGCAGCTTCGATCCTGTCATTGGTCGCCGCCGCAGTCCGTACCTGAGTGGTGAGCACATCGAAATCGGTGGCTGTGCCGGCCTGCACCTTCTTGCGGCTCTCCTCGAGGTGCTCCTTGAGCGCGCTGATCTGGTCGTCAAGCACGGCGACGTTCTCCCGCAAGATCAAGATCGAGTTGAAGACAGCGATGGTCCTATAAGCGAGGGCCCACTTCACTTGCTCGACGTTGTCCTCGGCTGTCTCGCTAGCCGCGCGGGCCAGATCGACCGCGGTATTGGTTCTGCCGAAATCGTAGACGGTCTGGCGGAGGCCGATATGGACATCATAGTTGTTGGCCGGCGCCAGTTCGAACGCATGGCCGGCAAACGTTATATCGGGAACCGGCCCGATCCGGGTGTAAGAGCCGGCCACGGCCACATCCGGATAGCGGGCGCTCGAAGTCGATCCGATCCGCGCCTGGGCTGCAGCGACGCCTTGCTCAGCCTGAGCGACGGCCGGGTGGCTGGCCAGAGCAAGCCGGACGGCCTCCTCGACAGTCAGGGAGTCTTGCGGTGTCCCTGCCGACGCCAAACCGACCCAGGCATGGGTTGCGAGACTCATCGCGGCTGTTGCGGCAGCGACGGCCATCACGATAGCTGTAACGTGGATTCGAGGCTTCATGCCATTCTCCTTCTTGCCCGTTCGCGCTTGTGGGTTCTAAGGAAGAAGACGGGTATTACGGTCAGGGCGACGATCACGGCGGCAATCAGAAACACATCGTCCACGGCGCTCACGAAAGCCTGGTTCGCGACGAATGACCCGAGCTGGGCCTTGGCCCGCCCGAGTGCCATGGCCGCCGACCCTCCAGTCCTGGCGATTGCGGAATGCTGTAGATTCGCCAGGGTCTGTTGAAGGCTAGCCGACGAAGCGTTTATCTGCTGCCCGTAGGCGGCTGCGTGGTAGATGGTTCGCCTGGTCAGGAGGGTTCCGAATATGGCGACCCCAAAGCTGCCACCGATCTGGCGGATCACATTAACCAGGCCTGATGCCTGGGCCATCTTCTGGACCGGGATCTCCGATATGGCCACAGTTATCAAGGGCGTGAACAGCATGCCCATGGCGATGCCTCGGAGATAGAGCGGAAGCATTATGTCCCGGCTCTCGGAGACCGGGGCCAAAAAGGCGAACTGGTAAAATGTGTAGGCCATCAGGAGAACGCCGGCCACCAGAGGGATCTTGGGATTGTAGCGATCGGAGAAGATGCCCGCCACTGGTGCCACAGCGCCCTGCAGAAACCCGACCGGCAGGAACACCATGCCTGCCTGGAGCGGCGTGTAGCCCAGCGAGTTCTGCAAGTAGATGGGCAAGAGGAAAGTGCTCCCGAACATCCCCAAGCCGAACATAAACATCACTGCATTGGTCACGGCGAAATCAAGATTCTTGAACAAGGAGAGCTCTATCAGGGGGTGCTCGACCGAGAACTCGGTGATAAGAAACACCGTTAGGCTCACGGCTGAGATGGCGAAGCAAGTGAGGATGTAGCGAGACTGCCACCCGCCGGTGTTCCACGCGGAGTTACCGCTGGATAGGGCCAAGAGCAGAGTTGTCAAGAAAGCCGACAGTGAGAGGAATCCGATGAGGTCGAAGGCGCGGGCCGCCTCTGCTTTCCGCTCCCTCAGCACCACCAACACCGCTGTCATGGCGAAAATGCCGATAGGGATATTGACATCGAAGATCATGTGCCACGAGTAGTTGTCGATCAGGTACCCCCCGATCGTGGGGCCAAGCGAGACCGAGGCGGCCGCCGCGATCGCCCAAAAACCCAGAGCGACCCCGCGCTTCTCCGGAGGAAATTCGCGGGTCACGATCGCCATGCCCACAGGCTGGAGGATGCCCGCACCCGCTCCCTGAAGAACCCGGAAGGCTATCAAGGCGTTGAGGTCCCAGGCTATGCTGCACAGAAACGAGCCGAGGGTGAAGGTGAAGAGACCCAACAGGAATATAAGCTTGTATCCCAGGTGGTCGGCCAGCCAGCCCGACGACGGCAGCATCACTCCGAACACAATCAGGTAGGCGGTGAGCACCCATTCGACGCGGTCCACGGAGACGCCGAAGGTGGACATCAGGGTGGAGAGTGCAACATTGACGACGGTGGCATCCAGCACCGCCATGAAAGTGGCGATCATCACCCCGACCAGCACCAGCCAGCGATAGGTGGGGTGCTCCGGCCTTAGAACCGGGTAGTCCTCGAGCAGCCCGTCTCGGAAGCGGCGCCAGCGTGAAGCCATCACCTTGCTCCTGTGCGCACCTTGACGACGACTGACATGCCAGGCAGGAGCTGGAAGCCGTTCGCCCCTGACGCAGCTCCCGGCTGGTCCAGGGAGATCTTGACGGGCACCCGCTGGGTGACCTTGGTGAAGTTGCCGGAGGCGTTGTTCGGGGGGATCAGCGAGAACTGGGAGGCCGCGGCCGCTCCGATGAGGAGCACCTTGCCCGAGAACTCGCGGCTCGGGTAGGCGTCCACCGAAATCCGGACCGGGCTGCCTATCGAGATTGAAGCCAGCTTGGTCTCTTCGAAGTTGGCCGTCACCCAGATGTCCTTGAGGTCATAGATGGTATAGATCGGCTGCCCCGGCTGGGCAATGTCGCCGGGCATAACCCACTTTCGGGCTACCACGCCGGATGTCGGAGAGCTGATCTGCGTGTTCTTGAGTTGGGTCTCCACCACGCCCAGCTGGGCCTTGGAGGAACCCACCTGGCTCTCGGCGACACCATACTGCGCCTTTGCCAAGTCCAGGGCCTGGCGGGCGTGATCATACTGCTCCTGCGTCACGACCTTGTCCTGGTATTGAACCCGGGCTCGGTTGAAGTCGGCCTGGGCCCGCTCCAAGCCTACTTTGGCCAGCGGCAGAGATTGCTGGGTGTAGTTGAGATTGGCCTCGGCCTGAGCTTCTTGGGCTCTGAGGTCGGTGTCGTCGAGCTGGACCAGCACCTGCCCCTGGCTTACGGCGTCGCCTTCGTCGACGGCCAGCGAGGCGACGCGGCCCAGGATCTTGGAGCTGATGGTGACCGGGTCGCCAGCGATGAAGGCATCATTGGTCGAGACAAATCCCCGCCGGTACAAGTACCAATAGGATGCGATCAGGATGGCCACGACGACAATGATCACAAGGGGGATGATGATGCGCTTCCTCCCAAAGAATGACTTCTGCGGAACTCCTCTCCCCGGTGGGGCACCCTGGTAGCTAGTCTCTGCGTTGGTGCTGTTCTCTGCCATAGCGTTTCAACTCCTCAATCCTGATAACTGTCTCATCTCGAATTCACCGACGCCGTTTCCATCGGATCTCTTGTTCGGACCTTCTATCCTCATCACTTTGAGCAGCGATCTTAGCGCCTCGTGGATCTTGCGTATCTCGGCAGCGGGCAGGCTCTCGATGTCGCGCATGAGGAAGCCGAAGGCGTAAACCGGAGCTCGCTTAGCAGTCTCCCTGCCGGCGGTGGTAAGCTCGACAAACACCACCCGCCTGTCTCCCGACCCGCGCTTGCGCCTCAGATAACCGGCGGTCTCCAACCGATCCACTATGCTTGAGACGGTGCTTATGTGCAGGTAAATCCTCCGGCTCAGTTCCCCGATCGAAATCCGCCCGGAGCGCCTGACGATGCGCAGCACGCCCAGTTGCGTGCCCGTGATCTTGAAGTCGTGCATCAGTTCCCGGGAGTGGCGGGCGTGTACGCTTCTCACCAGGCGGAGGCAGCGGACGATGTCCTCGATCTTCTGCCGTTTGCGGCTATCCACATCAGGTTTGGACTTCATGAACTGGCCCACGTTGCCGGATTACTTTGGGTGCAAAACTTATGTAAACAAAATAGTCCCGTTTGCGGCGGTTGTCAACACCGCCAGCGGATGGGTGGGGGCGGGGTGGAGAACCGTCAACGAAAAGGGGAGGGCGCCATTGGCGCAGCGTGGACTCGGCGGGCATAATGATGGACAAAAAGGAGGGCTCTGCCATGTGTTACTACCGTTGCTTGCTGTGCGGCCATGTTTACGAATCAAAGAGAGGTTCAGAGTCCCGCTCCGGCGAGGACCCCTCCGGAGTTCCCGACTGGACGGCCGCTGACAATTCCTGTCCGGTGTGCGGCGGTCTGGCGTTGCCTTGCCCGGCGGTCTATTGCGGTTCACTTGAACTGCGCGCCAGGTATGATCTGGTGAGGATCGAGGATCTCGGAGCCTAGCAGGCCCAGCAACTGCCGGGCTCGCTCGAAACCCCTGCCGCGAATCAGGACGGAGAGTCGGTGAGATCGCTCAGTTTGTTGAGTAGCAGGTCAATGTCGAACGGCTTGTTCAGCACCGCATCAGCTAGGGCCAGGATCTCTTCATCTTTGTCTTGCGATGGCTTCAGCTCATCCGGCAATTGCCGGGCCAGCGGCCGCCCGGTCAAGACAATGATCCGCGGAGATTCAGCCATCATTCTCACGGCGCTCAGGATCTCGAATCCATTGCATCCCGGGATCTTGAGGTCAAGCAGCACAAGATCGTAAGCGCCTCTACGGATCCGCTCCAGGCCCTCAGTGCCCGTGTGAACCGCGTCGAAGTCGAATCCTTCGTCAACCAGGATGTCCCTGACCTCTTCGCACAATTCCTTGTCGTCATCCACCATCAGTATCTTCTTGGCCATGCTCCTCACCTTATCTCACAGGCAGGGCGACCGTGACCGAAGTCCCGCCGCCCTCCTTGCTCTGAATGCTGATTTCCCCCCCGTGATGCGAGATTATGTCCCTGGAGATAGTGAGCCCCAGGCCTGTTCCGTGGGTCCGCGTCGTGAAGAACGGATCGAACACCCTGCCTATCTGGTCCCCAGGGATGCCCACGCCGTCGTCGCTGAAGGTGATCAGCGCCATCTGAGCCGTTCGTTCCAGGGCGGCGCTGATCTTGATGTGCCCTCCCTCGGACACAGCCTGGTAGGCATTGCTGAGAACGTTGACAAAGACCTGGTTGATCTGAGCCGGATCGACCTCCAGCTCCAGGTTGGCAATTGCCTTGAGGTCTCTCTCCAGTTTCACCTTGGATCGGCTGAACTCCTGAGCTGAGAGCGCGAGACTCTGATCGATGATCCTCGACAGATTCGATTTCTGGAGCTCGGGTGCGCCGACCCGGGCATAGCTCATCAGATTATTGATGATCTGCGAGCTTTCCTGGATCTTTCTTTCGATGTTGTCCAAATGCCTGTCTATCGCTTCGTCCCGGCGCTTTCGCCGTATGTTGTATAGCGCCGTCTGCATCACGCTCAGCGGATTGCGAAGTTCGTGCGCAACCGTCGCCGCCAGGTTTCCTATGTCCGACAGCCGCTTGGCGTTCGCCAGTTCTTGGTGGGCTTTGGCCAGCTCGTCGGACTTCTCCCGGACTAGGGTCTCCACCGTGGACTTGTGGCTTTCGACCTCGAGCATCAGCTTCTCGATGGCCTGTTTGAGTTCCATAGTTCGCGCTTGGACCAAGCCCTCGAGGTATTCCTTGTATCGCTCGGATGCGTCGGCGGCTCGGCTGCGCTGCTTAGCGTTGTCGGCTCGATGGATCCCGCGCTCGACCGCCGCTACGAGCCTGCTCAGGTTGCTGAGCAGCACCGAGTCGTGGGCGCCGTGCCCCATGGCCTCAGCGGCTATGGTGTCGTGCGGGCTGCCAGAGACCACGATGAAGGGCACCTCGGGATGCTTCGACTTGACGATGTCCAAGGCAACCAGGGCGCTCAGCTCGCCGGGGCCGCTGTTGGCAAATACAGCATCCCACTGCTCCTGGCCGAGAGCCTTGAGCAGAGCATTGCGTCCGCCGACCTGCTCATGCGAGGTCTCGTAGTCCGCTGCGCGCAGACAGTCCAGTATGGGCCCGCCCATCTGGCCAGAGCTGTCAATGAAGAGGACTGACAGATGCCGCTTCATCTGCTGCGTCCTTTCTTCCTGATGCGCCTGAAGGCCGCCGGCGTCTTGCGGGTGATCGCCTTGAACATCCTTATGAAAGACTCCGGATTCTCGTAGCCAAGCGCGGCTGAGACCTGCTCCACGTTGGCCTGCGTATCGAGCAGCATCTGCTTGGCCTTGTCAGTCTTGGTTCGTAACCGGAACGAATTGAAACCTGTGCCGACCCGTTCCTTGAACACCCTGCTCAGATACTTGGGGCTGAGCCCGACCGCTGCCGCTGCATCCCGGAGGGTAGGCTGCTTGTGATAGTTGATTTCCAGGAAGTGCTTGACCCGCTCGATCTTGCCGTCGATGCCCCCGGTGACTATGTCGCCCTTGGCGCGGGTCTGCCTCAAGAGCCGTTCGATAATCTCCTTGGCCTTGCCGATGTCCGCCGGCTTCTCGATGTAGTCGTCCGCATCGGCCTTGAGCGCGTCGATCGCAACATCCTTGGAGCTGTAGCCGGTTAGGATTACTACGGCGAGACCCGGAGCCATCTGCTTTATGCGCTTTAGGACCTCGGTCCCGCGGAGCCCCGGCATCACCACGTCCAAGAGCACCAGGTCTATATCGTTAGGCTTCTGGAGGATCTCGAGAGCCTGCCGCCCATCGGCCGCTTCGATCACTCGATACTCTTCCAGGTAGTCCGCCATCTCCTCGCGGAATTCCCGATCATCATCTACAAGCAGAATGTTGTAAGGCATGTTGAACCTTCTCCTTCAGACATCACTATTATGCGCCGTGGGCTTGCCGGACCGTATCCCCGAGTTCCGCAAATTCCTGACACTTTTCCACGTGGTCCGGGGCCCGGTTCGCCCTATGCCCTGGTTCCATGGGCTTCATATCATTGGGCGGCGGACGACTTGGTTCTGGCGCTTCTCTTGGGCAGTTTTACAGTGACAGTGGTGCCATCGCCAGGCTGGCTCGCGATGCTTATCGTGCCGCCATGCATATCCACCATCTGACGGCAGACCGAAAGCCCAAGCCCAGTACCCTTGGCCTTGGTCGTGAAGAATGGATCAAACACCTTCGCGAGGTCCTCGGCCGCTATGCCCGAGCCATTGTCAGTGAACCTGAGGCCGATCGCATCACCCTCGTCAGTGGCGACGATCTCGATCGTTCCACCCTCGTTGGGCACAGCATCGTAGGCATTGTTCAAGATATTCTGAAGAACTTCCCGAAGTTGAAGCTGGTCAACTTCTATCATGGTGCCACGTATTCGAGTCAGGTCCTTCTTGACGGCAACTCGCTTCTCCGTCTGCCTGGCGTTGACTTCAAGGCACTCCCCGAGCACCAGCGACACATCAACGGGCTCCATGTCGGGTGTCCTGATTCGCGAGAAGAACAAGAGGTTGTTTATGATCTGATCGCTCTCCATGATCTTCTTTTCAATCGTACGGAGGTGACTGGCGAGAGCACTGTCCTTTGCCTTTCTCTTGATGTTGAAAGCGGCAAGCTTCATGGCAGCAAGCGGGTTCCGGAGCTCGTGAGCGACCGTGGCCGAGAGCATCCCGATGTCGGAGAGCCGTCTCGACTTTTCCAGGGCCATCTGGGCGTCCAGCAATTGCTGCGACCGCTCGCCGACCAGCTTCTCCAGGGTCTCCTTATCGCGCTTGAGCACTTCGTCGGCCCGCTGCTGCTCAGTGACGTCATAGGCGATCTCCCCCGCTCCGATCACCCTGCCTTGAGCATCTAGTATGGGCGTGTGGTGCACACGATAGGCCCGTTGGTAGCGGCTGGGATCGCCGAACTTGATTATTCTGGTCGAAGTCTCGCCCCCGAGAGCCTGCTGCCATTCCCTGACTGCTATCGCCTGCTGCTCCGGCATGTGGGCGAAGGTCTCGATCAGGCTGGCGCCGGCCTCAACGTGCTTTCCAGCCAGCCGCTTGATCTCTTCCTCGTAGGTCCTGTTGAAGAAGGTGTAGCGCAGGTCAAGATCGACGGTGGCAATGATCACCTCGGTCCCCGCTGTCACGGCCTCGAGCAGCTCTTGTGTCTGCTCAAGTCGCCGTCCGCTTTCACTGAGCTTGGCCTCTGCCTGCCGGCGCCTGCGGTCGGCTCGGTTCAGGGAAGCCGCAGTCAATCCCACCAAGGCCAGCAAGCATAGGGTATAGGCGAGCGCCACCAGCACTACGCCCACTTCGGATCCAAATCGTCTGGAACGCTCTCCATACAGCCGGAGCCACGCAATCAGGAGTGGTATCGCGACTATCGCCGGCAACAGTCGGCGGGCCATCATGCTCCCCGCCGTCTCGCCAGAGAAGACCGAGGTCAGCCAGGTTTCGGGGCGGGCGCAGAAGATGGCGATTCCCAGTGCGCAGAAGGCAATGCCTGTGTGAAAGGCGATTTGAATGCCCAGCAAAGCGTACACGCCCTGCACCCCGAGGAGGTAGCTGATCGGCACGAGATAGCTCACTGTCACCGCCGGCACCATAACAGCGTGGGCGATGCCGGCTGCGCGACGGCCCCCACGGACCAGCAGGGTCAGGGCACTTCCAGTCACAAGAAAGATCAGGGCGCTCAGCAAGGACATTCGCGTGGGCGGAGCCCAAATCAGGCTGAAAAGCCGGTGAGGTCCCAGCGCGGGATGCCATCCGACGATTCCTGCCGCAGCATACAGCGAAATCATCAGCGCACCCACCACGCCCACGGCCAGTCCTGGCACCTGCAATAGCGTCCACTGGTGGGGCCTCCGAGGTCTGAGCTGGAGGAACGTCAGTTCGAGCGCGCAGAGGGCCAGGCAAACGGCCGTGGCGGGGCTCATCGAGGCCCATCCGGGCCGGATGCTCTTGAGGGGCGCGATACCAAATCCCCAGCCTACGAGATCCAGCAAGCTGATAGCGAAAACCACGGCAACGGCCAGCCACGCAATTGCCCGCGCCGGCTGGGATAGGAATCGCGAACGCACCGTACGAGCCAAGTCATCCTTCCTGATGATCAGGTTGCCCATCTATCGCACGAGCACCATCTTCACATCGCGCCGACTACCACCCGCATCTATCCTACAGATGTAAACACCCGGGGCCGGCCTTGTTCCCTGAGAGGTGCGGCCGTTCCAGACAATCCAATGGCGGCCGGCGGAGGATGGCGGGGCGGCCGAATGAAAGACCAGTGCCCCCTCGGCGGAGTAAACATCGATTGTCACGGGCAACGGCTTGGGGAGCCAGTAGTAGATGCAAGTCGTGGAGGCGAACGGATTCGGGCAGACGACTGCCGCGAAGGCACCTCCGCCGGCCCTGGCCTGGGGGTCGTGGCTGACGCTGGACTCGGTTGAGTCCATCACTACATCGATGGTCCGGGGCACATAGACGGGAGCATAGCGGAAATGGATTGCGCCCTGTTGGTCGGCAAGGCAGGTGTCAATGGCGGTCGAGTCGGCGCTGACGACGTAGAGCGCTCCGGGAACGAGATCCCCTACGATGTGGTCCACCTCCACGCCCTCGAAGTGGCCCTGCTCGTCGCCATGCCGTTCCGGGAAGGCCACCTCGCTCCAGGTTCTCCGGTGGGTATCCGCCGCGTCCCAGTAAATGAGATCGACCTGGGCGGTCGCCCCTGATGGCACCACCGACAGCTCGACCTGGTGGGCCTGCTTGTGCGCCGAGACGTCGAGCTGGAGCTCCTCCGGATCCTCCGGGGAGAAGCAGGTCTCGCCCTCGAGGAAGGCCAGTGGCGGGCCTGCGATCTGGGCCGTGACGGCGAACTCCCCGCTCAGGCTGAGATTGAGATGGCCGTCGTCGCATCGGGCATCCTCCACCACGGCACTCGGGTCAATGTGGGTTATGTGCGGGGCGCTCTCCAAGCAAGATCCGAGGGTGACCTCAATCACGGTGTGCCCGTCAACCCGGGGCAGATGGACGTAGTCCTCACCGAAATAGCAGTAGTCCGCGCCATCTATCTCGACTGAACTTATCTCGTGCCATGGCTTGGCTACGCGCAGGGTCATGAATCGTATGGGCTCACTGGTCGAGATGTCATAGGTCACAACATCGCCAGTGACCGAGATGCGGTTGACCGTAAGGTCCTGGTCAAAACGCTGAGTGTTCTGGGCAAAGTCGTAGTTGTCCACCCATCTGCGCCAGGGGTAACTGTCGGCATCGACGGTGTACATAAGGGTATTCATCAGGCTGATCCATCCTATCGGATCGTTGTTGGCGCCTCCGCGGCCGGGGAGGTAGAAGTGCATTCCGACAAGCAGCGGCGTCCGCCAATCCAGCCCGTGGCTTCTCAGGATTGGCAGCACGTTGGGAGGCCAGGAAGTGCCGTTCAGCACCACTGCCCAATCGACGCTATACAAGCGAACGGTCCCCAACTCATTCGTGCTGACAAGCGGGTAGTATCTCAGCTGAGACTGGAGTCTTGCGTTGATCCTCTCCCGGTCCTCATCGGAGGCAGCGTCAAAGAGGCTCTTGTAGAGAGCCCGGTAGGCATCGGTGACGGACATGTCTGCCGAATGGTAGTAGATGCCGTTGTCGTAAAGGGCGTGAAGGGTCGCCTCGTTCCAGCTGTTGTTGGGGCAAGCCTTGATCGGCTTGTAGTGGGGGAAGTCGCTCTCGAGCAGCGCTACGGCAGCGGCGGTCTCATCATATTGAACGGAGTAAGGCTGGTCTTCGCCCTCTGCTCCCACTGACGCATGGTCCTTGCCATGCAACGACATGCTGCCCAGTTCACTCAGCAATTGCTCGTCATGCTGGAGGGTGCTGTCTGTTCCTTGGTAGGCGCTTGCGTCTGTCACTAAATACCCGGATGCTCTTATCCGCTGCTTGTTGGCATCGATGAAATCCATCACAGTCTGGTTATGTGGAGCAGCGCTGGTTTGGGTGTCATCCATCCTCAGCGAGATCACGGGAAGCGTGACCCGAGCATCGACTCCGAAGGCCTGGCGCAACCAGGTTCCAAGCGCCACCTCGAGACCATAGGTGCGTGTAGCTCCGTAGGTGCCGCTGATCGTGCCCCAAGAGCTCAGGGGCAGCGCCACCATGCCGACATGCCTGCCGTCCCGGCCGCCTCTTATTATGAGTCCTTCGGGCCAGTCGCTGTAAATCGTCGACGCCCCGGGCAGCAGCTGAACATCGCACACGCCGTTGCCCTGTCCATCCGCGCAAACATCCATTGCGGCATAAAGTGTGTTGTCGAGCTCGTCGAACTCGCCGTCGATCAGCCCGAGAAGCACGGTGATGTTGCCGGCCTCCATGTTCTGCGCGACGAGCTGCCGTTCTTGCTCGGTGGTGTCCCACCGCATGGAGTAACCCTCAAGGACAACGCCTTGATACTGCGCGAGGGTCGCCTGATCGAGAGTCTGGAGGTAGATATCGAAGAAGTCGTAGGGCACTCCGTTGAAATGCAGGAAGTTTTCGATGGCGTAGCTTTGAAGGCTGACCCAGTTATCGGCGCCGCGGCCGTGGCTGCCGATGACCAGCACCTTGACGTCGCAGCACGTTGCCATCTGGGCCGGGAGCAGGCATGAGAAGGCAAGTGCCAAAATCAGGGCCGTAATTGTAGATTGAGCTCGAGCTTCTTTCACGGTGGACACCCCCCGCCTGACCCACTAGGTGCCGCACTCGTCACCCGTCCAAGGGCTAGCCCTTTCCTTGGGGCCGCTTCGGTACCGCTCTCAAATAGGCATGAGCAGCACCAGCATGCAATGGTATTGGTTGTCTCGCACGCCAATTGTCTCATCAATCGGGGTGGTGGTCAAGCAGCCCTGCTACCTGATGAGCGCGACCTTTCGGGTCTGCGCTTTGCGAGCCGATTCCAGGGTCAAGAAATAGATGCCGGCGGGCGCTCGTCTGCCGGCGGAATCGCGGCCATCCCAAGCTATCCAGCTCGGTCCCTCGGGGCGCAGACCACTGAGCAGGTTGGCAACCAGGTGGCCCTGGATGTCATACACCCGAAGCGAGATGTTGGCAGGCTGGGGCAGGGCCAGTTCGATCGCCACGGATCTGGTGAAGGGGCTGGGAGTAACCGCCGCGATCGCTGGCGCGGTGTCCGCGTGTCCGGCATCGTTGCCGTCACCTTCGCGATCGCCGCCGTCGATCGGCACGCTGGCCGTGGCCAGCGGGAAATAAGCATACTCCGCCGCCTCGATCGAGCCATTGCTGTTGCCGGCGGGCGCCTGACGTTGCAGGGTGCCACCGTCGGGTGAGGTGTAGGCAGCTGCGGCGAGGTAGATGCCGCCGGGCAGGGGCGTTCCCAAGTAGGTCGCCAGCCGCACCGTGCCCTCAAGGTAGGTGCCCGAAGCCGCCTGTACGCCGCTTGTGATCACGGCTTCGCTGGCATTGAACCAGCCGCACCAGTTGTTGGAATCCTCGTTCCCGAGATAGAGAATGCGGTCAGCGACCGTGCCGGCCTTGGCCCAGGGGGCCGTGACGGGTGTAGTGAGATCAGCGCCCAGGATGATGAAGTGATCCCAACCGGATGTCGAGCCGACACCCTCGGTGGCGACGTAGAGTAGTTCGCCGTCCCAGTCGGCGTAGAGGTCGAGGCCACCAGCCGAGGCCACCAGGGTCGAGTTGGCATCCAATGCCCCATCGATTATGTGACTTGGAGTAGGGTTCGATTGGCCGATCCAAACGTGCTGGATCGGGCTCCGCTTGACATGGCCGAGCGAGTCCTCGGCCTCAACGTAGTAATCAACCAGAACCTGGGATAGCCCCGTTACATGAGTGTAGTATTCGTCGGCGATGTAGGTCGGCAGCACCGTGAAGTTGATGTTCGGATCGTTGAGGTAGTTGCCCTTGGGGAAGATGCGGCGGGTCATGGCAGCAGTCTGCCAGACGCCCACCTCAGCGCCGCCCGCATAGGTCTCGTTCTCGTCGCTGGTCATGGGATTGGTTCCGTCGGCATCCAGCCGGAACTTGAGGTTCACGCGCATCACGCCTGAGACGTCGTGGACAAAGGTCCACACCCAGAAGTCGCTGGACATCGCCTCGCCCTGGCCGCCCGGATAGCCCCAGAGCGCCCCGCCGCCATACCCGCCCGGGTTCCAGGGCAGCCGCTGCGGGAGCCAGATAGTGGGCGCGGTGACATCGGTGCCGCCGGCGATCACTTGATCGGCATAGGTGCAGGCGGCGTTCGCCGCAAGCGTAGCCTTGATCTCCATGTCGAGGGCCGTGCCGTAATACATGTAGCCGCTCTCGTAACCTGAGAGCAAATGGTGCCAGGCCTTTTCGACATTGCTGGCGCCGGTCGTCGGATCGAAGATCTTGGCAGGGTCAGGCGCCGTGCCGGCGATTGCCTCGGCCGTCTCGACCCGGTTCTCGGCGGCGGTCAGGACCGCCCAGTTGCGCTCATCCTCAGCCCAGCCGGTGGGGATGTCGAAATCCCCGCTGGCATTTACCAGCGGCCAGTTCCAGTTGATGAACTGCGGGGAGCCGAAGTCGCCGTCGGCGTTGACCCAGCCACCGTCCTCGACGTGGACATAGTCGGCTGCTCCCACCGGGTGGTCGGCCAGATACTCAGCAATCACCGTGGGTTCATAGCCCTTCTGGGCAGCCTGATGGCAGAAACCCGTGACGTTCTCATAGTAATACGAATAGCCCCCCGCCCAGTCATTGTCGCCGTCGTGGGCAAAGAGAATCAGCATGGGTTTGGCAGGATCATTGTAGGGGGCCAAGCCGTCGATCTCCCCAGTCCCATACGTGGCATAGCCTTCGTTCCAACTCTCAGCGTTGGCTGCGGGCACCACGATCAAGGTTGATGCGGCCCCGGTCGCCGGATCGACGTACCGAGCCCGGTGAGGCTGGAAGCCAAAGGGGGGCGGCGTCTTCACGGTGACGCCGCGGCTGATAGAGATGGCGTTGTAGTACCCTTGCGCGGGATTCAGCTGGTCCGCCGGATTTGGCGGGTCGCAGTTGTCCTGGGCAGCCTGAAAAGGATAGTCGTCGCAGGCCCGCGAGATGTGGATGTCCGGCACGATCACCCATTGGATCCCCTGCTCCGCCAGGATGGGAATCATCCGCTCCGAGAAGCACTCTTCGGCCGGGAAATAGCCCTTGGCGAAATTGGTGTCTCCCCAGGCTACCCGGTAGGCCACCTTCTGAACCTGGATTTCCCTGCGGAGCGCGTTCTCGTCCATGAGCGGGGCGATCGGATGGTGAGCAGCCACGAGCATCTGATCCAGGCGCGAGCGATTGCCCGAGGTCTTCCAGCTCCGGGCGGTGCGGTAATCGTTGTACCAGGTTGCCGAATAGCGCCCGCCGTTCCACCCGGCATCAGCCAGGCTTTTCACATTCTCGACCAGCGCTGAGGCAAAGCTGACCTGGGCCCCGGCATCCGGCAGGTCGAGGATGGTCGATATTGCGTGCTTGGGGTAATCCTGATAATCGTGAACTCGGTCATCCTTGTTGAAGACCTCGAAGACGTTGCTCTGAGAGTGACCCAGGGTGATGGTTTCGTAAGCCATCTCGTAGCGCGACGGATACCACGTGCTCCGGTCCGGCCAGTAGATCGGCTGGTGCATATGCCAGAGGTAGGTGGTGTGAACCGGGGCAGCCGGGGCCTGGTTCCATGCCAGGCCGAGCAAGGCCGCCAGCGACCCGCCAAGCACTGCAAGCCAAGTCCTAGGACTATGTCCGTTCAAACCGATTCCTCTTCCCTTGCGTCTGCGTGAACTCGCCCCATGCACCGACGCCCCCACCTTAAGATTTTACCATGAAATCGCGCTGAATCGGGGGCGGATCGGGCGCAAGACAAGAGGGCCTCAGCCAGGTCTTCTGGCCAAGGCCCTCGAATGAAATCATCTCTTGTTAACGATACAAAGATTTGATGCCCCCGAAGGATGATGGCTGTACCGCGCTAGGCCAATCCGGGATCAATAGCTCGGGACCCGTGTGCGGGAAACCGTTGTCGGTCGCCGAGGTCTGCTGTCCCTCGTCCAGAACCTCGATATGCGCGATGATGAGGTAGTCGCCGGGCACCATGTAGAAAGATGCCTCATAGCCCTGGACGTGTGAGCTATCTCCATCATAGGCTCGCCCAACCCAAGCGAAATCCGGGGGGACGCCGTCGTTTCCGGACTCCTGGTTGACGACCTTCGCATTTATCGCATCAATCGCTACCCAAGCATCGTCCGCGACCGCGTCTATGAACCCGACCACATTCGCCTGAACCAATACTAGAGCGTACATCGTGTTGTGAACGCAGTCATAGCGCAGGTAAAGCTTCGACTCCACGGCCTTGCTGGAGTTGCCAGCCCGGTACATGTCTGCAAAGAAATCGCTGGTCAGGTTCCATTCGCTGTACTGGCCATCGACCACGGCTGTTCCGAAGGTCGGGATTGGCGGCGTGGCGGCCGTCAGAACTGGCACCAGTAGGGCCAAAACCGTTGGTACTACAAATGTTAGCAAATGCCTCATAGCTATAACTCCCCTTTGGGCGTAAGCCCGACCCACAATAGTTGATGTCGCTGCCAGCTTACAATGGCAACCTAGCCGAGGTCCCCGCCTACTATCCTCTGCTCCAAAATCAACTATAGCATACGAGGTTCCGCGGGTCAATTCGAAAATGGCTGGTTGGCGGGGGCGTTTGTCAGCGATACAGGGCCTTGAGGGCGCCGAAGGTCACGGGCTCGACGGCTGGGGAGCAGTCAGGGATCACAAGGTCCGGTCCGGTATGCGGGAAGCCATTGTCGGTCGCCGAGGTCTGTTGCCCGCCGTCCAGGACATCGATGTGGGCGATGATGAAGTGAGTGCCATGCGATATACGGAAAGACGCTTCGTAGCCCAGAACGTGCGAGCTCGTGCCATCGAAGCCTGGACCGACCCAGGCAAAGTCGGGTGGGATTCCATCATTTCCGACAAGCTGGTTCAGAACCTTGTGATTTATGGCATCAATGGCAATCCAGGCATCGATCGCGGAGGGATCTATGTAGCCAGCTATCCCGGGCTGGACCAGCACCAGCGCGTACATGGTTCCCGAAGCGCAGTCGTATCGAAGGTAGAGCTTGGATTCCAGAGGCTTGTCGGTCTTGCCGGCCTGATACATGTCGGCAAAGAAGTCCGCAGTCAGGTTCCATTCTTCGTAATGGCCATCGACGACGGCGGTTCCGGCGGAAGGCTGCGGAGGCACGGCTGAGGCGCGTAACGGCAGTAGCATAGCGAGCACCGCCAAGAGCGCCGATAGCAAGAGGGACGTTGCGGCTTTCACCCCGGTACCACTTCCTTTCAAGGTGCAGTCCGCCCGGACATCGGGGATGCAAGCTAGTTTTCGGGCTTGGGAGAACCGCACTTTAGGGAGTTGATTGGGGGATGCCGCCCGGCCGCCACGCCCTATCGCCTGCGGTACACGTCCGTGCTCAAGTACTTGAGGCCGGAGTCGGCTGCAAGGGTGACCACCTTGGCGCCCGGTCCGAGCCGCTCGCCGACTCGGATCGCGGCGATGACGTTGGCTCCGGAGGATGTCCCCGCGAAGAGGGCCTCCTCCCGCGCGATGCGCCTCGCCATCTCCTTGGCGTCCGCTGTCTTGACCGGCAGGATTTCGTCCACCAAAGCTGGCTCCCAGAGATGAGGGGTGTAGCCGATCCCGACCCCCTCGATCTTGTGAGGGCCCGCCGGACCTCCCGAGAGCACCGAGGATTCTGCCGGTTCGACGGCGACGATCTTGATACTCGGCTTGTATCGCCTGAGCACCGTGGCGACTCCGCGCAAGGACGCCGCCGTGCCCACGCAGTGAACGAAGGCATCGATCTCGCCCTGGGTTTGGCGCCAGATCTCCTCACCCAGCGGATAGTAGCCGGCAATGCTGTCTTGATTCTTGAGCTGGTCGGTCCAGTAGGTGTGAGGCTCTTGGCTCAGTTGGCGGGCGGCCTCGATCATGTCCAGGATCAGCTTCTTGGTGGTGAGGCCTCCCTCGCTGGGGACCAGTGTCAGCTCGGCGCCGAGCGCCGCCATGTGATCCCGCTTCTCCTGGCTGAACGCGTCGGACGTGACGATCTTGATGCGGTAGCCTTTGGCCGCCGCGACCAGCGCGAGCGATGCTCCGGTGCTGCCACCCGTGTACTCGATGATGGTGTATCCGGGCTTAAGGCGGCCATCCGCTTCCGCCCGCGAAATCACGGCCAGCGCCATCCGGTCTTTCATGCTGCCCGTGGGATTTTCCCACTCGAGCTTCATGGAGATATCCCCGCAGTTGGGCGGAACCAGCTTGCGAAGCTGGACTAGCGACGTGTTGCCAATCGCGTCAAGGATGTCCATGGGCCGAGTCCCCCTGGCAGCGCTGCGACGAGCGAACTAGCATAGAGGCGCTCTGGCCTCTTGTGCGTCTCCCGCTTCTTCCTACTTGTTGGCGACGATGTCGCCCTTTATCGGCGAGTACCTCTCTTCTGTCCGTGTCTTACTGTCCCGACTCACTTCGACGCCGCTGAAAACGCACTTGATTCCAGTTCCGTCCTGGATAATCGGCGTGTTCTGGAGATGGTAGTGGATGTGCGGCTCAGACGAGTTACCGGAATTCCCGCACAGACCCAGGAGTTGTCCCTGCTTGACTTCATCTCCGACCTTCACACAAATGCTGTTCTGCTTGAAGTGGGCAAGCACCGACACTTCATAGTCACGGTGTTTGATGAAGACAGCGTTGCCCAGCGCCGAAAAGGGATTCATTGAACCGGGCACGTTGTCTCGGACACCTTGGATTACGTCCGTCACGATACCGTCTGCTGGAGATAGCACAGCCTGGCCGAACGCAAGGTAGTCTTCGTTCTGTGTTCCCTGACCCTTGAAGCTATTGCCCGCGCTGTCCACGCGCACAAAGTCAAAAGCATACATCTGGTTGGGGACGTCGTGATGCTGGTTCAGCTCTTTGGTGTCGCCACCCCAAAGGACCAGCCACTGGCCCTCAAAGGGCAACTTAAGCACGGTTGTGTGCTCCTCCGGAGCAGGGATCTGAGAAGTGGGAGCAAGCAACCATAGGCCTGCGATCTTGTCCCGGTCATCAAGCACGAGCTTGACGTCAAACACGGCTCCATCGAAATGCGTCTGAAAGATTGCCGTACCGGGAGCTACCAGCCGGGGAGCGGCGACGCTCTTGATCTTGCCACACCTGGCCGTCAGGTCTTTGAAGAAGGGCTCGGACGCACTCAAGGGGAAGGCGTCCAGCATCTCCTTGTTGAAGTCCTGCTGTATGCGGGGATAGTCTTCCCTGTTGATTGCATCAACCAGACGGTCCATGACGACCTTGAAGCGCTCTCCCGGGTCTTCTGCCATCGCGATGACGGCCAGCAGCACTAAGATGATGGGGACCAGTTTCCAGTGGCATAGTCTCATCCAGTAGCTTCGATTCACGCCGTCTCCTTCTGGTCAAGTGATCCTGTCCAGTATACTGCTAATGGCGTTACGGAGCCAGCTCTCGGATGGCTCCAAGATGCGCCCGCAAAGCCAGAACTCGCTATCCAACCAGCCGCCGGGGGTTGGGGGCCTGTCAGCTAGCTCGGGCTCCCAGACGACATCGATCTGAGCTGCGATGAGGCTCACCAGAGCCCAATAGTATCGCCCGCCGAGCAACGGGTTAGTGTACTCCGCGCACTCCAGGATACGGCCGCCCAACCTAATCACGGGCGCGGCAAGCCCCCACACGGCGCCTTCCCCCGGGACATCGTCCTCCCGGGGCGCATCCTATCATGAAGTCAGTCAATTGCAGCAATCTGTGTGTCTGGCTCCACGATACGTCACATTCTGTGCAGTTTCAACATAAGAGCCACCGCGCACCGTTGACCTGCGCATCCCAAACGGTCTTGGAATCTAGCTTTCCGCCGGTGCCACGCCTTGGTATTATCTCCCAGTTATTGATCTCCGAGCCCCTGGGGCTAAAGCGACTGCCAGGCACCTCGGGCCGATAGGGTGTCGCTGGAAACGGCGGCGCCTCCCGTGTTTGGAAAGGAGAACCAAGATGGACGCGCTGTTCCACATCCCGCAACCGCCCAACGAACCCGTCAAGACCTACTCGCCGGAATCCCCCGAACGCGCCGAGGTCGCCAAGACACTGGCCGCCCTCCGAGCATCCCATCTCGAAATCCCGCTCCTAATCGGTGGCAAGGAGGTGCGCACCGGACGGCTGGGTCGCTGCATCATTCCGCATGATCACAGGCATACTCTCGGGACTTACCACAAGGCCGGCCCCGACGAGTTGCTGCAAGCGATCGATGCTGCACGCGAGGCCTGGAAGACTTGGTCCGCCACGCCCTGGACCGAACGGGTCGCCATATCGCTGAGGGCTGCCGAGCTCATCTCGAAG
>DATKKY010000097.1:0-13440 GCA_035542695.1 bacterium
GATTGGTCTCAATAAGTATGTTGCCAAGATGGCTTCGGGTCTCGAGAAGCCTGACGGCCTGACCGTGATAAAGCCTGATGAGTTTTTGTCGATCTTCGGCGAGAAAGAAGTGCGGGAGCTCTGGGGCATCGGCGAGAAGACCTCCGCCAAGCTTAAGTCGCTGGGCATCTCGCGGGTGAAAGAACTCGCTGCCTTTCCCGAGCCCACTCTCACCAAGATCTTTGGAGTTTATGGCACCTACCTCAAGATGGCAGCCAACGGCATCGACGAGTCTCCGCTGGTGCCCTATTACCAGGGAGTCGATCCTAAATCGATAGGCCACGAATACACTCTCGCTCGAGACACCTCGGACCGAAGCCTTATACTCACTACTCTCTCGCGGCTGTGTGAGCAGGTCGGCCGGCGAATGCGCAAGGAGGGTTTTCTGTGCAGCACGGTCACTGTGAAGATCAGGTTTGAGGGCTTCCGAACCATCACTCGCCAGCGGAAGCTGGATACTCATTTCGAGCGGGATGACCTGATTTTTGAAGTTGCCAGGAAGCTGCTCGAGGCCAATTATAAAGGAGAGAAGCTGAGACTTATCGGGGTCAGCGCCTCGGATCTGGTGAAGAAGGCGAGCATCGAAGCTGATCCCATATTCGACGCCGACAAGCGGCATAAGATCTTTGTCGGAGTCGTGGATTCGATCCGAGACAAGTTTGGGGACGATTCAATAAAGCGAGGGGGCAGCCTGAGGATTTCCTGGCCGGCGTTTTGATCCGGCGGTAGTCCAGAGCGATTGATCCTCTAAGAGTACTCTGCCGGACCGATCGCTTAGTGATGCCCAGCCTTGCTCAGGTAGGTTCATGGCGCAAGCGCCCCTGGAACAGCCCGAAGCCTCTCGGAAGCCCAGTGGCGAGCCCGATCAGGCTCGAGCCCAGCGCATCACCAATTTCCTGGACGGCGTCAAAGCATCACCCGGCTACCGGGGCCAGATCGTGCATGTCGAGCAGATGGCACGACGGGAACCTTCCTACCTTGACCCTGAGACGGAGCTGTCGCCGGTCATCAAATCAGCCATCGCATCGATGGGGATAACCTCGCTTTACGCCCATCAGGCCAGGGCGATTGACCACATCTCGGCAGGCCATAATGTCGCGATAGTCACTTCGACAGCCAGCGGGAAGACCATCTGCTACAACATCCCGGTAATGGAGACCCTGCTCCGGGACCCGGAGGCAACCGCCCTCTTCCTGTTTCCCACCAAGGCTCTCGCCCAGGATCAGCTGCGGGTGCTCGGCAACTTCTGCGCGGCCGAGCCCTCCTTCAAGGACTTGGTCCACGCTGGCACCTATGATGGCGATACCCCTGCTGAGACGCGGCGCAAGCTTCGCAACGAAGCCAACGTGATTCTCACCAACCCCGACATGCTTCACCAGGGGATTCTCCCGTATCACTCGCGCTGGAGCCGCTTCTTCGCCCGACTGAAGTATGTGGTTGTGGATGAGATGCACACCTATCGCGGCATTTTCGGCTCCAACGTGGCCAACGTGCTCCGCCGCCTCGGCCGCGTGGTCCAGCACTATGGCGGCAATCCCGTCTTCGTGCTGTGCTCGGCCACCATCGCTAATCCCCGGGAACTTGCTGAGAGCCTGATCGGCATGCCCTGCGAAGTGGTTTCGGAGGATGGCTCGCCCCGGGGCCCCAAGCTTTTCGTGCTGTGGAACCCGACGCTGCTTGACGCTTACAAGATGGAGCGCAAGAGTTCCAACGTGGAGGCTCACGAGCTGATGGTGGGCCTCGTTGAAGCCGGCATCCAGACCATCACCTTCACCAAGGCGCGGGTGGTTGCTGAACTGGTGCTCCGCTACGTGCGCGAGTCGCTCGCTCGGCGAAACCCCCATCTGGTGAGCAAGGTGAGCGCCTACCGCGCCGGCTACTTGCCCGAGGAGCGGCGCAAGATCGAGAAGGCCCTCTTCTCTGGGGAGCTCTTGGGCGTGGCGAGCACCAATGCGCTTGAGCTGGGCATCGATGTGGGCAGCCTCGATGCTTCAATCATCGTGGGCTTTCCCGGCACCATCGCCTCCACCTGGCAGCAGGCTGGCCGGGCCGGGCGCAAGACCGACGAAGCGCTGGTGGTCTTCATCGGCTACAACGATCCCATTGACCAGTACCTGATGCGCCATCCCTCCTACTTCTTCGGCCAGACGCCCGAGAACGCTGTCATCGATCCGATGAACCCTTACATTCTTGCGGGTCACCTGAGCGCCGCCGCCTTTGAGCTGCCACTTTCGGCCTCGGACGAGGCGATCTTCGGGCCGCTGACCCAGCCCATGGTCTCGATTCTGGAGGAAGTCAAGAAGGTCAAGACCATCGAAGGCCAGACTTACTGGGCTACGACCGATTTCCCGGCTGCCGGCGTCAGTCTGAGGACCATCTCGGACGACACCTTCACCATCGTGGATCGAACCGATGGCGAGCGGGTGATCGGCGTGGTGGATGCGATAAGCGCCCCCGAACTGGTCTACCCTGAGGGTGTCTATATCCATGATGGGAGCACCTACCTGGTGCGCAAACTGGATCTGGAGGGCAAGGTCGCCTATGTCGAGCGCCAGGAAGTGGACTACTACACCCAGCCCATTCTCGATTCCTCGATCCGTGCCGGTGAGGCCCGCAAGACCTCGAAGTGGGGCGAGCTCAATATCGCTTACGGCGACGCCACGGTCAGTTGGATGACCACCGCGTTCAAGAAGATCAAGTTCTACAGCCTGGACTCGATCGGCTACGGCCGCCTGGACCTGCCCCCGCAGCACCTCGAGACGGTCTCTTTATGGATGTTCGTGGACGACGCCGTGGCGGCCTATCTCAAGCAACATGGCAAGAACCCGGTCGAGGGGCTGGTCGGGCTCAAGAATGTCTTGATCAATATCCTGCCCCTGTTCGTGATGTGCGACCGGCAGGACATGGGGGGAATCGTGGAATCCAGCAATACCGGGCGCCCGACCATCTTCCTGTATGACCGGTTCAAGGGCGGCCTTGGCTTCTGCGAGAAGGCCTACGCGCTTGTGCCGGATATCCTGCGGGGGGCGCTCGACCTGATCGAGGAGTGCCCATGCGCCGAGGGGTGCCCATCCTGTGTCGGGCTGCCGATTTTGAGGCCGGCTCAGCACCAGGACCCTGATCCGGGGCACGGCTATCCTATTCCTGACAAGGAAGCATCCAAGATGCTGTTGAGGCGGATCCTTGGAGCCGCGTGACGCTCGCGTGCCGTACATGATGGGGCGAAGGGCTGGGCCGGCCAGGGGGATGGGCGCGCGTGGTGAGCCATCGGATAACGACGAGATCAGGCGGAAGATCGAGATGCTCCGGCTGGCGCTGCGCGCCGGGGTGAGCTCGCCGGGTGGTGCCGGAGGTGGGGGTGGCGGACTGGCCCGTGAAGCCCGTGACCCGGAGGCGCTTGGAAAGGCCGGGGGCGGCGGTGATGTCGGCGATGGCGAGGGGGCCCGAAAGCTCGAAGGCGCGTCCGAGCTCTCGTCATCCCTAGGACGTTGCCTCGTCATCGAGAGAGAACTTACGGCCTGCCCCAGTCTCGAGGCGATTTCGGGGGCGCACCGGGCTTTGGCTGGAGGCGAGGCGCGGGCGGCCGGAGCCCCCAGCGGGTTTGCCTTCCTTGATCTGGAAACTACGGGGCTCTCGGCGACCCCGCTCTTTCTTGCCGGGATGCTTGTAGAGCGAGCGGGCGCGCTCAGAGCGGTGCAGCTTCTGGCTCGGGACTACTCCGAGGAGCGATGTCTGATAGGCGCTCTCGATGAGCTCTTGGGCACCTCTCGGATCTGCGTGACCTTCAACGGGAAATCATTCGATCTCCCCTACCTGCGGGAGCGGGCCAAGTATCACAGGCTCCCGCTCAAGGCCGAACCGGAGCAGTTCGATCTGCTGCACTACGCAAGGCGGCGATGGAAGCACGACCTACCGGATTGTAGACTTCTGACCTTGGAATGGTATATCCTCGGGCGGAGGCGCGCCGGGGACGTTGAGGGGTGGGAAGTCCCTTGCATTTACCACGAGTTCGTGCATACTAAGGACGCAACTCGACTGAGAGGCGTGCTTAGGCACAACCTCATGGATGTGCTCGCCATGGCAGAATTGCTGGTAAGTCTTGCGGAGGGGCAATAATGCTGATCTTCCTGGTTCGTCACGCCGAATCCACTTGGAACCGCCAGAGGAGAGTGCAGGGGCAGAAGGACCCTCCGCTGAGCCCTTACGGGCGCCGGGAGGCCGCCAGGCTTGCCCGCCGCTTCAAGGGCCTGAAGTTCACGGTGGCCTATACCAGCCCGCTCAAGCGAGCCTACCAGACAGCTCAGATCATCCTGGGCAAGAAGCGCCGGGCAATCTCGGAGGCAGGCCTGATGGAAATGGGGCTGGGCGAGTGGGAAGGCAAAACCGTGTCCCACGTTGAACAAGCCTCTGGCGATGAGTTCTCAAAATGGACCCAGAATCCGTCCCGAGTGGCGATCCCCGGAGGCGAGCCCTTCCGGGACTTCGTGGCACGGGTGAAGCGGACCATGCGGGCTATCGAGCGGAAACACCGTGAGGGCAACGTGCTGCTGGTGTGCCATGGGGGCGTGATATCCACATATGCCACCCACATCTTCAATGTGCCGCCGGATGACATCTGGCTCTTCAGGGTCCGGAACGCATCCCTGACCATTGTCGAGATCATGCCAACTGCCCATCGAATAGTGACTTTCAATGACACCGGCCATCTGACTGGTCTCAGAGAAAGCAAGCGGTCGGAAGTCCGGCACGTCGCCTGAGGATAGGTCAACATATGCGCATATATGTATGCGTCGAGCCAAGATTGGGGGCCGGCCTTGCGTGAGGCCGACGAAAGGATTCAGGGCGAGGCCCTGACCTTCGATGATGTGCTGCTCCTTCCCATGAAGTCCGAGGTCCTGCCGGCCCAGGTTGACCTCAAGACCAAGTTCTCAGCCCGCATCAGCCTCAACATCCCTATCGTCAGCGCAGCGATGGACACCGTGACCGATGCCAACTTGGCTATTGCGCTGGCCCGCGAGGGTGGGATCGGTGTAATCCACCGCAACATGTCGATTGGCGAGCAGGCCGCTGAGGTCGACATGGTAAAGCGCTCCGAAAGCGGCATGATCTCCAACCCTGTTACCTTGAGGCCTGATGCCCTGGTGGCCGAAGCCCTCGGGCTGATGGCGCGTTTCAAGATCTCGGGTGTGCCGATAACCGATGAGACCGGCCGGCTGGTGGGCATCTTGACCAACCGCGATCTGCGCTTTCTCGAGCGCACCGATGTCCCTGTAAGCGAGATCATGACCCGCGAGCGGCTGATCACCGTGCCCGTGGGGACCACTCTGGATGAGGCCAAAGGGGTACTTCTCAAGAATCGCATCGAGAAACTGCCGGTCGTGGATGCCGACTTCAAGCTTCGGGGCCTGATAACCGTAAAGGACATCAAGAAGCGGATGGAGCATCCCTTCGCCTGCAAGGATGAGAAGGGGCGGCTTCGGGTTGCCGCTGCGGTCGGCGTGTCCAAAGAGACCATGGACCGGGCCGGAGGGCTCGTCGGGGCCGGTGCAGATGCGCTGGTTGTTGATAGTGCCCACGGCCATTCCAAAGGGGTCCTTGATACCGTTGCGCGGATCAAGGAGCGCTTCCCGGAGTGCGAAGTAGTGGCGGGCAATGTGGTCACCGCCGACGGGGCTCGCGACATGATCAAGGCTGGGGCGGATGCGGTCAAGGTGGGGGTTGGGCCAGGATCGATTTGCACGACGCGGGTGGTCGCCGGCGTCGGTGTCCCCCAGATCACGGCGATCATGCAGTGTCGCAAAGTCTGTGAGGAGGCCGGGATTCCCATAATTGCTGATGGCGGAATCAAGTACTCGGGGGACATTGCGAAGGCGATCGCTGCCGGCGCGCACTCGGTGATGATCGGCAGTCTCTTTGCCGGGACCGAAGAGAGCCCTGGCGAGCATGTGCTCTATGAGGGCAGGAGCTACAAGGTCTATCGGGCAATGGGGTCATTGGCCGCGATGAAGCAGGGCTCCAAGGACCGCTACTTCCAGGAGGGTGTGGAGACCCAGAAGCTTGTGCCCGAAGGGATTGAGGGCCGGATTCCCTATCGTGGTTCGCTGCGAGCCACGGTCTTTCAGCTGTGCGGGGGTCTTAGGTCCGGGATGGGCTACTGCGGCAGCCGGGACATCGAGACTCTGCGGACCAAGGCGCGGTTCGTCCGAATCACCTATGCGGGACTGATCGAAAGCCATCCTCACGATGTGACCATCACCAAGGAAGCACCGAACTACAGGCCGCCGGGGTCGCTCTAGCCCAATCGGAGGTTCCTTGACTTTCTCGCCGCGAGAGGAATTGGAAGCGATTGCGCGCGAGAAGGGAGCTGTGCTCTTCGGGGTAGCAGACCTCAGAGGGATCGATCTCGAAGCGATCTCAGCTGTCCCCGAGGAGGTCTCGCTGGCCGGCCTCTGGACTGCCATAAGCTATGGCTACAGACTCAGCGACGTCGTTGTAGATGGCGTGATAGACCACCCTACACGGACCTATCAGTACCACTACCGCCAGGTCAATCTGTTGCTTGATCACATCGGGCTTGTCATGGCCTCGCGGCTTCAGGCACAGGGCCGCAAGGTCTTTCCCGTGCCGTCGTCGCAGATTGTGGATTGGGCAACGTACAAGGGGCATATCTCGCACAAGGCCGTAGCCCGGCTGGCGGGACTCGGCTGGATTGGTCGAAGCAATCTCCTGGTAAACCCGGTGCACGGGGCCCGTGTGAGGTACGGCACGGTGTTGACCGACTTGGTGCTGCCGTATGACAAACCCATCGATGACAACTGCGGGATTTGCGCGCTGTGCGCGGTAGCCTGTCCGGGGCAGGCTATAGGAGACGAAGTCGCTGAGTTCGATCTCCAGAAGTGCTTGCAGACCATCGACCAGCTTAGGCAGCGGGAGAACATCGGCTCCCGTATCTGCGGGATCTGCGTGAGAGTCTGCGAGGGCGCCAAGCGCGCTAAGTAGTGCCCCCCTGGCGAAGGAAAGGCATCACCCACTTCCGAGTCAGGATGATGTTGAGAATCAGGAGAATGACGGCGCCCACCTGAAGCCGCGCCAGCGGCAGCCCCAGTTGGCTCGCGACCGTTTCTGGCTCCCCACCTAGATTGAAGAAGGGGATAGCGGCGTAGTAGATGGGATCCAAGACCAGGCAAAGATAGCATGCAATCGCCGCGATGGTGCGGCCAAAGAGCCGGGAACCCGCTTTCCGTCGGACGATGACGACGAGCACAGCATATCCAGCGGCGAGAGCGGCGAGCGGCCCCGCCAGGGTGACCCAGCCTGCCGAGCTAGGGGAGACGCTGCCGGCGCTCCGGGAGATGTCCACCGCCGGAAGAAACCCGTAGCGCAGGGTCGTCGTGCAGGGCAGCCGGAGCACCCAGATGGCTACGCGGTGGCCGAGCTCCCTCGCGAGACCGTAGGCAAGCAAGGCAAGCAATACCGCGAGTACCGCAGCAGGATGTCTCCGCAAGAGCCCCTCCTCGGTCCCTGATAGTAAGGGCTTCGGGGCCCACTTTCAAACGATATCGCCCGCCAGGGGACTGACCTCACAGGGGCAGCAGCCTTGACGGCGGGGGCGGTCATGTGGTATTCGGTTAGCGCCGCGTGGCGAGGAGGGCGAGATGGCTACCAAACCATCCTATGAAGACGGACATCTCATAGTTGCAGCCACGAGAGTCCTGGCTCACCGGGATCCGAAGCCTCCGCGGCCCGAGGACATCGCTGAGATGCTTGGGCTGCCCGCTGATTTCGTCAGGAATCTGGTTGTTGCCCTCGGAAGCCTCGGGATTCTGAACGTGATGGAGAATCCCTTTGAGCTGCGGGTTGAAATCGGCGATCACACCTTGCTGGAGAGCTTACCCCGTGGGGCTGAGACCCCTTCCATAAAGGACGAGCTCGACACCTTCATCCAACGCAAGAAGCGGGAGGTCGAGGAGACCGAGAAGATGCTCAGCGCGGACGAGATCGAAAGGAAGAAGCAGGAGAAGATGTCCAAGCTGGAAGACGAGATGAAGAAGATGAAGGGCAAATCCAAACCGCGGCCGTTCCCCTACTGAGCGGCCTGAATCTACAGCGCGAGTAACAAGCAGAAGGGGCCGTCTGATGAACCGCCGCTGCCGCCCCGCGACCCGGGGAGGGCCGAGGCAATCAGCTGGAGGATTGACTTCAACTCGAAGGGCTTGGATATCTTGCAGATGGCGCCGCACTTGATGGCTTCATCCATCATCTGTTCTTCCGAGAAGCCGCTCATCATCACGATCTTGGCCTTCGGGTCGATGTTCAAGATGGACCGGCAAGCTTCCAGTCCATTCATGTTGGGCATCCGCATGTCCATGAAGACAATGTCGTAGTGTCGCTGGCGGCACTTCTGCACCGCGACGTCGCCATCCTCCGCCGTATCAACCCGGCCGCCCAAGGAACTCGCGACGTCCTTGAAGAAATCCCGCACTATGCTCTCATCATCTACGACAAGAACATCTCCGCTCATTTCACGGTCACCCCATCGAACTTCCAGCACTCCACGAGAGGCTTGATCAATTTGCGCTTGTATACGGCGCAGGCGCGGCAATTTGGCGGAAGTGGATCGCCCTTCCTTCTTAGCCGCTTGGCGACTTCCTCCCAGCAAGTGTGGGTCTTGCCGTTCTTGAAGGCGGGGCACTC
This sequence comes from bacterium, assembly GCA_035542695.1. Classification (GTDB taxonomy): domain Bacteria; phylum Arandabacterota; class Arandabacteria; order Arandabacterales; family Arandabacteraceae; genus DATKKY01. Next base: position 8,734 of record DATKKY010000097.1, read on the forward strand.
CTCTTTCTTAAGGCCGCAGGAGCTGCCGCAGTCCACCATCTCCCAGCAGGGCGGCTCATTAGCCGAGGGAAGCGCGATCCTGAACACGGTGCCCTCGCCCTTGAGGCTGTGGACTTCTATCCGGCCTCCATGGTCTTCCAGGATGCCGAGGCTGATTGAGAGGCCAAGGCCGGTTCCCTTGCCGACGTCCTTGGTTGTGAAGAATGGGTTGAAGATGTCTGCCATGGTGGCGCTGTCCATGCCCATGCCTGTGTCTGCCACCAGGACCTCGACGAAATTGGCACTCTCGCTTGCGCGCGAGATTAAGGTCAGCGTGCCGCCGCCCTTGGCCTCCATCGCATCCTTGGCGTTGGTGATCAGGTTCAAGAAGACCTGCTCGAGCTGATTGGCGTCACCGTGCACCTTGGGCAGGCCGGTGGTAAGTTCCCGCCGCAGCTTGATGTTGTGGGAGCGCAGCTGTTCGCCAAGCAGCATGAGGGCATCATCGATAGGTTGATTTATGTCGGTCTCCGCGTACTCAAACTTCGATTGGCGGGCGAAGGTTCTGAGGTTGCCGACGATCTTGGTCATTCTGGTGCACTGATCCTCGATCTTCTTGGCATACCGATACTCGGCGCTGTCAGGGTCCAGTTTGAGCAGCAGAAGGTCGGTGTAACCGCTGATGCCGGCCAGTGGCTGGTTCAGCTCGTGAGCGACGCCGGCCCCGAACTGCCCCATCGCTGCCATCTTGCTGGCCTGGATAAGCTGTGCCTGAGTGTCCCTCAGCGTCTTGTTGGTTTCCTCAAGGTCCGATGTGCGCTCTTGGACCTTGTCCTCCAGGGTGCGGCTGTAGTTCTCGACTTCCTCGTGGTATCCGCGAAGATCGGTCACCATTCGGTTGAAGGACCGTGCGAGTTCGGCCAGCTCGTCGTTGCCATGAACTTCAACGGTGTGGTCCAGGTCGCCAGAGGCGATACGCTCGGTCGCTTGCACCAGCCGCTGTATAGGAATGACGAAAGCCTTAGTCATCAAGAACACGGCGATTACCGCGGCGCATCCGATTCCCAGGGCAATCATGGCGACCGCCGCCTTAGCGCTCGCCATGATTCGTTCCATGTTGAGAAGGGAAACGCCGACGACCGCTTTCCCGATCCTCTCCACCCTGACATTGCCCTTGGCGGACTTGGCATCGCTTGTGTCCAAGCTCTCGTCGTCAGGCAGCAGCAAGTCCTCCCTGGAGATATCGTGCTTGACGGTCTGGACCGGCACCATCACATGGAGCAGGTCGTCCTCGCCCAGCTTGTGGCAACGGCTGCATTCCCTGTCGTTGACCACGCCGATCATCTCAGGCGGAATGTGGGTCCGCTTGCCAATCGCTGATCGCAGGCTGTGCCCGAGAACGGTGCCGTCCTTGTCGATCACCATCGCGTAGACGATGTCTTCTTCCCGAGCAATGCCCGCTGCCAGCTTGCTCAGTCCAACCGAATCCTTGGCCAGCACGCCGTACTGGCTGTTGTAGGCAAGATTGGTGGCGAGGCTCTGGGCGCGTTTGAGAAGAGCTTCGGTTACGACGGCGCGCTCGTGATGGATGAAGAACCAAGAGAATCCCATGACCGCCGCTACTATGACTGCGGTCGTCAGGAGCAAGAACTTGCCCTGTATTCCCAGCCCGCTCCGCGCAAGCGCGGCAAGCCAGCCGGGTGGGCCCTTGGTTCCTTGATCTTTAGCGACGTTATCAGCCATCGGTGTCCTGTTTCTCATTCGTGTATCGGCAGGCGCTCATACGTGCTTGAGAATATTGGCTGAAATGGGGGTATGCGGTGGCGGCCGGGGCGCAGATCCCCGGATGCGCCGTGAGACGGGTAGCTATCTAGACTCGGGCTTTACAGGTAGAAGTAGCACCTGACCTTGGTCGACGTGAAGATCTGGGTCGGATCGGTATGGAAGTTGAAATTGAGCTCACCGCTTATTCCGAGGCGGCTCATGATCACGTATTCAACGCCGCAGGCAGCCTCGACCACGCCCGATGTGTTGCTCTCGTCATCCCCGGTCATCACCAGAATGAACCTGCCAGCGAAATACGGGGTCAGCGATGCGGTCGGAGCAACGTCATAGATGATGCCTCCACCCACGTCTAGCCGGGTGTAGTCACTGTTGCCCGAGTTCGAGCCGTTCGATATGTGCTCCATGGCAAAGATGGCCTCAGCGCTTATCTCCTCACTGATGCCCATGCGGCCCAGCCATCTCCTGGGCTCATTGGGCTGGCTGGTTATGTCTCCGCCGATTCCGTACCACCTGAAGGGTTCCTGCGCGAGAGCGAACTGAGGCAGCAGGGCGGCGAAAGCGGTGATCGCAAGCACGCATGATGCAAAGCAAAGGCTCTTCATGGCTGTGCCTCCTCGTGGTGATCGGAACTTGGCGCTGGTGTCGTGTTATCTCCTCGCTTCTCTGTGCCAGGCTTCTGCGGCGGACACCGACAGAGAGATGCCGTAGGTCTTCTCGCGGAGGTCATCCCTGGCTGCGGCCTTGCGGGTGCCGAATTCGAAGGCCAGGCTTAAGCGCCCCCGACCCTGCCCCATCGGAATGGACGTGCCGAGCGAGAAGATTTCCTCGGATATGCGTCCCGTCGCGATCTTGTCCAGGCGCCCGGCTTGCCGGTCCAGGGGCTCGCGATGGTAGCCGAGGGTCAATGGATACTGGGATGCTTGCCAGATATGATCTCCATGATACTGGATACCTATCGACCACCTCTCGGTGTTCCGGGCGTTCAGGGTCACCTGGTCGAGCTTGAGACCTGACCAGGGACTCTTGCTGTAATCGCCCTCGATAGTGACCCAGGTTGCGGGTTCAGCTGCGAGCCCCAGCCCGAAAGCGTTCTTCGATGAGATAGATATGTTCTCGGACGACCAAAGGCCGATCGGGGCATTCCGCTTCTCGAGCTTGCCCTTTAGGCGGGGGCCAGTGCGGAACTGGCCGCCAAGGCGAAGGCGGCCGAGGTCCAGCACGAAGGCTCCGATGAAGCCTTCCCCAGCGGCGAAGGTGTCCATCACATCATCAGTGTCCTTGTAATCACTGGAGCGGAAATCGATGGCGGTCTCCTCTCGCATATCGGAGAACGAGAAGAACATCCCGCCCGAAAGGGCCACTCGCCGATTGATGAAAGCCGACAGCATGAGGGGAATCGAATGAACGGATGACCCTCGCGAATAGGAAGCATCGTAGATGGAGGTCCCGACTGAGCCTGTGTCAGCAAGGGTTACCCGGCCTTCCCTTTCCTGGAAGAGCCCGGTGAGCAATGCGAAGTGCTTGGTGGGCACGATTAGTGTCAAAGATGGATAAACGGTCGTGACCGTGGTCTTGGTCTGGCCCAGGTTGGTGGTTTTGGTACCCATCTCGGCAAAGCCGCCGGTGATAATGACTTGCTTGGCCCGAGCCGCAGCGCAGGGGTTGAGGAGCGATACCGAGAATGGGTCCAGGTTCGCAGTCACTGCCCCGCCGAGCGCCCTGGTATCTCCCACCGCCGGCATTACATCCCGGCCAGCGCCTGCGGCGTCGAATATCGAGTCGCCCCGCGCGGTGGCCCCAAGGGCCACGGTCGCAAGGCATGCCGCGACGGTGATCCTGGCTGCTAGATGCTTCATGGGTCATTCCCTCCGGTACCAGGGGCGGGGAGGCACCACATAGTGAACCTCCAGCTTGGGAGCGAGTTCGCTCCTGCCGGAGCTCCTCGGAACAAGCACGACATAATCGAGATCAGCAACCTCATCCGCGGATTTGACCAACAGGCCATAGTTGACCTTGACCAGCTGCGAGACCTGTGGCTGAACCAAAGGAGTGACGTCCATGGCAAAGGATGGGTCATTGGCGAGTTTGTGGCGCGTCAAGAGAGTGGTCCCCGAGCCTGTGGCGCCGTAACTTGCGCCGAAACCGGACACAGTATCAAGCACAGCATGGCAGATCACGGACATCGAATCTAAAGATGAGGCGGTGGTATCGGCGGAGAGCCTCAGCACCGCCCGGATGACGGTCGCTTCCCGCGGCAGGAGGGAGAAGTCAAACTTGAGGAATGTGCGGGAAGGGAAACCATTGGCAACAGTGAGGACCGATTCGGACCGCGCCGTGGTCAGGGTATCCGCGAAAGTATCGATGGCAGCAGTGAGCTGGGTGAACTCGGTGCTGTCGGTCGAGTCAACTGAGACCACCCGCAGCACCGGCACTATCTTGATGGTCGTGGTGTCCGACCCCTCTATGAGCTTCCGCGCGAACGGCTCTTCGCTCGAGGCGAACTCGACGATCCTCTGGTCCGGCGAGAACTCGTCGAGGCACTTGATCATGAAGCCCCGGTTGGTGCTGGTTCCCTTGGCCCACGCCGCGACCGTCTCGGTCACGTCCAACACCACTGAGTCCTCCGGCTCCGTTCCAAGCCCGAAGGGCATGATCTCGTCCCCGGCCGCAGGCATGTTGCCCCATCTCAAGCCAAGCTGGACGAGGGAATCAGCAAGAGCGTAGAGACCAAAGGGCGCCGGTTGGACATCCCCTTCGACCCGAGTGTAGTAGAGGAACAGCCTGGCGCTGGTTATGGTCAGCGAGGTGTCGGGGAAGAGCGAGAAGTTCAGGAAGGTTCTCGCTGCATAGCCGTTCCAGTTGGCGACCACCAGCCGCCTCGAGGCTGAGGCGTCCCCTGCACTCTGGGTGCTGGCGGCTGAATGCTCGGCGACGGCGACGAGC
>DATKKY010000098.1:0-4769 GCA_035542695.1 bacterium
GCCGCTCGGAGTGTAGTACTTGGCAGTGGTCAGCTTGAGCGCGTTGTCCCCAGGCAGCCTCATCACGCTCTGCACCGTCCCCTTGCCGAAACTCGGGATGCCGACCACCAGGCCGCGGTCCAGATCCTGGATCGCACCTGCCACAATCTCCGAGGCGCTTGCGCTGGTGTTATCCACCAGCACGATCAACGGAAAGTCGCCCCCGGAAGCGCGCTGGCCCGCCAGGTATTCATGGTCCTGCTCAGGATACCGTCCCTTGGTCGAGACCACCACCTGACCCGGCTTCACGAATTCCTCACTAACCTCAATCGCCTGCGTCAGGAGCCCCCCGGTGTTCCGCCTCAGATCGAGGATCATCTTCTGCATACCCTTGGCCTTGAGCTTGTTGACCGCGTCGCGGAGTTCCTGGCCCGAGTCCTCAGAGAACTGAGCCAGTCTCACATAGCCGACCTTGTCGTCCAACATGCCAGCGTAGGGCACGCTCTTGATCTTGATCACATCGCGGGTGATCGTGTAATCCAGGAGCTCCGCCTCACCCTCCCGCTGAATGCTGATGGTCACATCTGTGCCCTTGGGCCCTCGCAGCTTTTCTATCGCGTCGTTCATGGAGATGCCTCGGGTGGACTTGCCGTCAATCTTGACCACCCGGTCGCCTCCCCGTATCCCTGCCCGCGCAGCCGGCGTGCCTTCTATCGGGGCTATCACCGTGAGCCAATCGTTCCGAATGTCGATCTCAATCCCGAGGCCGCCGAAGCTGCCGTGAGTGCTGATCATCAGGTCATCGTACTGCTTCTTGGTTAGGAACTGGCTGTGAGGATCCAGGGTATCGAGCATGCCCCTGATGGCGCCGTAGATAAGCTTGTCAATATCGACCCGGTCAACGTACTCCTCCCGGATCTTGGTCATCACGTCCTGGAACAGCATCATGCTGTCCCGGACATTGGATGCCCTGGCGATGACAATCATCGCCGTGCAAGTCATTACCAGGACCAGCGCCAATATGACAGCCTTGGAAGGTCTGTACTTGAACATCTTCGCTACCTCGCTTCTCTTCAGGGGAAGTCGTACCCGGCGGACCTCACTTGCGTGAGGCGAGCCAGGCCTCCATAAGTTGCTCTATCCTTACATTAATATCGTCAATTGTGCCGGAAGCATCAACTACCTTCACGCGGCCGGGCTCCCGAGCTGCCAGCTCAAGGTAGCCTCTGCGGACCCGCCGGTGGAACTCGAGGCTCTCGGATTCCAGCCGGTCCGGGCTCCGACCGAGCCGTTTTAACCCCGTCTCGGGGTCAAGGTCGAGCACAATGGTAAGATCGGGCACCAGCCCGCCGGTGGCAAGCAGATTCAACCGCTCGACGGCAGCCGTATCGATGCCCCGTGCAGCTCCCTGGTACGCGGTCGAGGCATCAAAGAAGCGGTCGCAGACGACGCACTTGCCCGCCCTGAGGGCCGGAGCGATGATCTCAGCCACATGCTGAGTCCTGCTGGCTTCGTAGAGAAAGAGCTCTGCCAGGGGCACCATCTTCTTGTTAGAAGGGTCCAGGAGGATCTTGCGGATCTTCTCGGCAATCGGCGAGCCGCCGGGCTCCCGCGTGACGACCACGTCAAGCCCCCGCGCAACCAGGAAGTCGCGCAGCTTGGCCGCCTGGGTGCTCTTGCCACTTCCCTCAATACCTTCGAGAGTGATGAAAACACCTTCTCGCGTCGCCATGCGCCTGTCCTCAGTGGGAAACGGAGCTCAGGACCCAAAAATCGAGGGCTCCGTTCACGTCTAGATTCTATCCGGAAGCGGAGCCCCGTTCAAGATGTCCTATCTTGCCTTGCCTCGTTTGCGAGCAGCGGGAGCCGACTTGGTCCCCTTGGCCAGTTTCACCGCCCTGGTCGGCCTCGGCGGGTAGGCCTTGCACTCCACTATGTACTGCTCCACCAGCTGCCGGGCCTGCTCGTCAGTGAATTGCTTCGGCGGAGACTTCATGAAGTAGGAGCTGGGAGCCACCATGGCCCCCGACTTGCCGGCATCCAGCGCCAGCTTGCAGCACCTTATAGCGTCGATCATCACGCCCGCCGAATTGGGCGAATCCCAGACCTCCAGCTTCAGTTCCACGTTGAGCGGCACATCCCCGAAGGTCCGACCCTCAAGCCTTATGTAGGCCCACTTGCGGTCGGTCAGCCAGGCGACGTAGTCGCTCGGGCCGATATGGACGTTGTCCGCCCCCAGGTCATAGTCCAGCTGGGAGGTCACAGCGTTGGTCTTGGATATCTTCTTGGATTCGAGCCGTGAGCGCTCGAGCATATTGTAGAAATCGGTATTGCCTCCGACATTCAGCTGGCCGGTGCGCTCCAATCTCACGCCCCGATCCCTGAAGAGCCGCGTCAGGACCCGGTGAACAATGGTCGCGCCAACCTGGCTCTTGATGTCGTCGCCGATAACCGGGAGCCCGCGCTTGGCGAACCTTCCCTGCCAGTAGTCTTCCCTGGCGATAAACACCGGAATGCCGTTGACAAAGCCGCATCCGGCTTCCAGGATCTGTTCCACGTACCACTTGGTAGCTTCCTCACTGCCCACCGGCAGGAAGTTCACCACCACATCGGTTCCTGTATCCCGCAGGAGCTTGACGATGTCGTCGGTCTTGCCCGGGGCCTTCTTGATTATCTTAGAAAGGTACTGGCCCAAGCCGTCGTGGGTCATGCCTCGCGCCACCTTTACTCCCAGCTTAGGCACGTTGCAGAACCTGTAAGTGTTGTTGGGCTTGGTGTAGATTGCCTCGGCGAGATCCTTGCCGACCTTGTTGACGTCAATGTCAATCGCTGCGCTGAACTCGATGTCCCTGACGTGGTAGCCCCCAAGATTGACGTGCATCAGCCCCGGCACCAGCTCGTGCTCCTTGGCATTGCGGTAGTAATAGACGCCTTGCACCAGCGAAGACGCGCAGTTGCCCACGCCGATTATCGCTGCCCTAACCTTTGCCATCTCTCAAACCTCCAGTTGCTAATCGTTTGGCTTACCCATGATCGATCTGGTCCGGAGGAGCCTCTCCACAGCCGTGATGTTGGCGAGGAGAGCCACGAGCCAGATCGCCCATCCGAGAACCTTCGCACCTATCAGAGCGCCCAGGATCAGAATCACAAGCCTTTCCGGGCGCTGAAGCATCCCGGTCTTGCAAGCATACCCAAGGCCTTCAGCACGGGCCTTGAGATAGCTGACCATCAAGGAGCCCGCAAGCGCAAGCAACACGCCGTAGAGAGCGTTCTCTCCTCGGTAGAAGATAGCAAGTCCAATGAAAACTGCAATCTCCGAATAACGGTCTATCGTCGAGTCCAGGAGCGCGCCAAACGAGGTCTCCTTGTTGCCCAGCCGGGCCAGCAAGCCGTCCGACAGGTCAAAGAGCCCCGACACCCCTAGCAGCACGCCCCCAAGCCTCACCATCCCTTTGGCGAAGGCTACACCTGAGCCCACCGCAGGAACGAATCCGAGCACCGTCAGGGTATTGGGACTGACATGGGCGGCGCTCAAGGCCTTTGCCAGAGGCTCGAGCAGCTTCCGAAACCAAACCCTGAGACCTAAGGGTATGAGCAAATCCCTCTCCGTCCCCTCTCGGGTCCGGGCTGATCGGAATCTCCCGTCCCCCTCGAGGGCTCAGACTCCTTATCTCGAATCGCCAGATGTTAGCAACGCCGCTCAGCTGTGTCAAGCAAAAGGGGCAATTGACCGTTAACGCGCGGCCCGGAGCTTCCCGATATACATGGACGGGACGAGGTTGCCATGAACCAGATCTTGCTCGTCACAATCGACACCCTGAGAGCGGACCGACTCGGATGCTCCGGCTGGCACCGCGCGACCAGCCCGGCGCTTGATCGGCTCGCCGCGGAAAGCGTTACCTTCGATTGGGCGCTTAGCCCGGCTTCCTACACGGGTCCGGCCCACTATTCGCTTATGACAGCCCGGTATCCCAGCTTCCACGGGGTGCAGTTCCGCAACTGCCGGCTGGCATTGGACCGGTGCGATGACACGACCCTTGCCCAGGTGCTGGCAAAAGCGGGCTATGCGACGGGTGCCTTTGTCAGCGCCTCGGTCCTGGGCCTGCGCAATCTTCGACCCATGGCCAAGGGCTTCCACACCTATGACGACCGGATGACGCGCCACGAAAGCAACCGCCCGGCCGAGCTTCGGCGGCTGGCAGCGGATACCAATGCTGCTGCTCTGGCCTGGATCCAGAAGCACCGGACCGAGCCCTTCTTCTGCTGGATTCACTTGATGGACATCCACGGGCCGTACGAGGCACCGGAGCCCCGCGGCGGGCAATTCCTTGGCGAGGTGATGGGCAAGGAGCCCTGGGTGCTCGAGGCGGTCAAGGATGGCGAGCTGGGTGGCATACCCGAGTACCAACTGCTAAACATCCTTCGTGCCCCTGACGGCAGCGTCCTCGACTACGAACGGAACTACAACTACTACGCAGCCCGTTACGATGGAGGGATACGCTACGTGGATGCCTGCTTCGGCCAGCTCCTGGACGAGCTCGGGCGGCTTGGCATCTACGACCAGCTGCTGGTGGTGGTGACCTCAGACCATGGCGAGGCGCTTGGCGAGAACGGCGTTTTCTTCTTTCATAGCCTGACCGTGTCCATGGACCAGATCCGGGTGCCTCTGCTGGTGAGGCTCCCCGAATCGATGCTCTCGGGCGCCTCCCGCCCGAGGGTCCGCGAAGACGCGCCGATCGGAGTACAGGTCAGCACCCTGGACATTGCTCCCACCCTGCTTGACTTCCTCG
>DATKKY010000099.1:0-30762 GCA_035542695.1 bacterium
TGTGGTGCTACTCAGTGGTGCCTATACCAACAAGCAGTACCAGGTCGGTGAACAGGCGACTGACACCCTGCAGTTCTCGATCACTCAGGACCAGAGAGCGGCTGCACTGAAGGTTGATGCGTCCAACCTGGACGTTACGACCACTGCCGCCGCGTCGGTGTCTCTGAACAACATCAACACCGCTATCGATACGATCAATGGCAGTCTGCAGTCGATCGGCTCGGTATCGGCCAGGATGCAGGTTAAGGAAGCGAACATATCGGTGGCTATCACCAACGTGACCGCGTCCTACAGCCGAATCTACAACGCTGACATGGCGAACGAACAGCTGGAGGCGACCAAGTACCTCGTCTTGCAGCAGACCGCAACTGCCATGCTAGCGCAGGCGAACCTGGCTCCTCAGAGCATTCTGTCTCTGATCAAAGGGTAAGTAGCAAAGGGTGGGGTGCCCTTGCTTCGGCAAGGGCACCCAGCCCTTGTTTGACCGTCGCGCCCGGCGCGACGTAGATCAGTGACAGAGCACTCACCTCGAAAGGAAGGGAGCGGGCCAGATGAATCAGGACGGAGTGGACGTCTATAAGGTCAACCAGGTGATGGGAGCTTCCCCCGGCCAACTGGTTCTATTGCTTTACGATCATGTGATCAAGTGCACGAAGAGCTCGGATGTAAGCGGTGCCAGCAAGGGTATTGTCGAGTTGATGAGTTCGCTAGACCTTGACTATCAGGAAATATCGGGCCGGCTTTTCAGCCTTTATGAATACTGTTTGGACCTGGTGAAGAAGAGACGCTTTGACGAAGCGACCAAGATCATGACGGAGATGAGGCAAATGTGGGCGGTCGCCATGGAGCAGATGGGCTCTCAGGGCACGCCACCGTCGGGCTCCACAAAGGAGAACGTGGATGTCGTCTATTGATTTCACGTCGATCAACTCGCTGCTTACGACCTATCTGAATCAGTCTGTCGCCGCTCTCCAGACGCCAGTAGTGACGCTGAAGAACGACAAGGCGAGCCTTCAGACTAAGACGTCGGTCTTCACCGACCTCGAGACCAAGCTGGAAACTCTGAAAACCGCGGCCGAAGCGATGTCAGGTATAGGCTCATCCTCGGCTTTCGGCTTGAAGAGCGCAGTGTCTAGCGATACCAGCGTGGTCACCTGCGAGGCGACCGCTGAGGCGGTGTCTTGTTCCCACTCGGTTTTGGTGACTCAGCTTGCCAAAGCACACTCGGTGGTTTCCAACAGGTACGACCTGAGCGGGACCACCTTGAGCGCAGGCGGCGCCGGCACCAAGAACTTCTCGATCGCAGTGGGCCAGGATACCTACCAGGTCAGTGTCACGATAGCTGCGGGCGACACCAACCAGACAGTGCTTTCGAAGATAGCGAGTGCTATCGATCAAGCAACTGACGGGAAGGTTGCCGCGTCGATGGTCGAGGACACCCCGACTACGGGGAAGCTCTCCATAAGGAGTGCCTCGACCGGAACGGTCGGCAAGATGACCTTCACGGATACCAGTGGTCTGCTCGGTACCCTCGGTGTGACCAACGGGACACAGGCTACCAATACCGCTGGCGGGTATATCTACGCTGACCTGGGCAACAACGAGCTTGACGCGATAGCGACGATCGACGGCGTCCAGATCATAAGCAGTAGCAACACGGTTGACCATGCGGTCGAGGGCCTGACGATACACTTGTTATCCGCTCAAAAGACTGGGGCAGACCCGGTCGGGCTCACGATCTCGACCGATTCGGCATCTATCAAGACCAAGATTGAGTCATTCTTGAATGCGTTCAACGACGCCTTTGCCTACCTGGTCGATAAGACTAAGGTTGACACGGCCACATACACACGGGCGGTGCTGGCTGGCGACTATCCGTACATCTCGCTCAAGCTCAACATGCGCAGTGTGATGTCGAGCAACGTCGGAGCTCCTTCAGAGATGTGTCGGGCCCTTAGCCAGATAGGGATCACCTCGGATAAGACTGGCAACTTCTCGATCACCGACGATGGCCTTCTCTCACAGGCGATCTCGTCCAAGTTGGAATCGGTCCAGAATCTCTTTGCCTCGGACAACGGGGTTGCGACGAAGCTGATATCCCTGCTCGATGGATACGTGGCAGCCAATGGTGCCATCTCCGCGAGCAAGACGGGCATCGATTCCAAGATCAGTTTTCTGAACAAGAGCATAGAACGAGAGCAGAAGTACGCGACTGCGCGCCAAAAGCAACTGCAAGACCAGTACGCCAACATGCGAGAAGCTCTGTACGCGCTACAGAACACGTTCGACATACAGGACGACTTCTCATCTATAGTCGGGATATAGATCGGCCCACGGCCTTATCAGGGAGGGTGACGGCCTTGAGGATTCCAGGAGACCTTAGTGTGAAGCCGCCACTTGAGGGCAAGCCGGGTGCCGAAGGTGCCCCGAAAACTCCGAAGCCAGCCAGTCCTCCACCCAATGACCGCGTTGAGATATCTCAAGATTCGCAGCGCCTGAAGGCTGATGCCGATCAGGCGGCCAACGAGGCCGACAACAAGCTCGCCAAGGTCCAGGAACGGATTGCCAGCGGGTTTTACAACCGGGAAGAAGTGATCAACCATATAGCCAAGCGGATTCTTGACCTGCTTGGACTCAAGTAGGTCTAGCAGTTGATGCGAGGTTGTTCCAAAGACAGCAGCTGGGGATCAGGTGGTACAAGTCTCTTAAGTGATGCTTGCTGCGTAGCCCCGAAAGCCAATGACACCATGAGCACTAACATGGGGGCTACGCGGCATATCATCTCGGGGTCAACAGTGTTTCCCAGCAGAGCGGGCAGCACGCTGAGCGAGGGACGTCGAAGTCGCGGCCGAGCGAGAACCGCCTTCTCGCTGCCGCGAGCGGCAGTCTCGGGGTTGCCTTCGGCGAGGGGAGACGCAGGGAATGCACACCGATGACGCAGCGCTGAGGTCTGTGATGGTCGAATCCTTGTTCGACCCTTACTACAGGGCGAGATTCCTCAGCTTGCTGGAAAAAGGCTTTCAGCACCAGGGTGGCTTCACGTTTCCACCGCTCAAGGAAACAGCGGCCGCCGGCCAAGAGGATGTCGTCGAGCATCTTCTCAAGCATGTTGCCGAGGCGGTACGAAAGAACCTGTCGGCAGAGGAAGCGCTGGTGGCGCTCTTTCGGGATCCCACCGGCGCTAGCTACGTCATGGGAACCGCTGCTCTCCGCCGCGGCGGGCAATCGGTCCTGGCGGCGGACCTCAAGACGGTGATGGCCCGGGCTGTAGCCAACCCGTCCAGTCTGGTCAAGGAAATCTATGCGAAGAGCGGCCAGACGTGGGCGGTGGGCGTCGCGCCAGCGACTGCCCTGGCCGCACCTATCAGGCTGGACGAAAATGTCTGCGGGGTGGTGATGGCAGCAACCCACGGCGACGGTGAACGGCCCCCCGACATCAGATCAAACTTGCCACTTGTGGCAGTTCTCTTGAGCAACGCGGTCAGCCAGGTCGCCAACGAGATCACCAATGAGGAGCGGCTCCGGTCCCTTGCCCATTCGCTTTCAGCCGCACTAGATGCTAGGGATGCCAACTCGCGAGGTCACTCCGACCGGGTCGCCATGTACGCCATGGCGATTGTAAACGAGATGAGATATGACGAGAATGACCCTCTCTACCAGGAGCTGCGAAGCCGCATCAGACTGGCGGCCCTGCTTCACGACATCGGCAAGATAGGCATACCAGACAACATCCTGCTCAAACCGGACAAGCTGACTGAAGAGGAGTATGAGTTCATTAAGCAGCACTCGATAATGGGCGCCGAAATCGTAACTGCCTGCGAGGGGCTCAAGGACCTGGTGCCGGGCGTACTCTACCACCACGAGAACTTCGACGGCACGGGCTATCCCTTCGGCACGGCGGGTCAGAAGATCCCCCTCCTGGCGCGGGTGATCGCGCTGGCAGATGCGTTCGATGCCATAACATCTGATCGTCCATTCCACAAGGCGGCCTCCAAGGAGGAAGCCCTAGAGATCCTAAGAAGGCAGGCGTCACACCGCTATGATCCGACCCTGCTGGAGTCCTTGCTCAGGGCTTACGAGAAGGGAATGCTGGAGCATGTCCGGCTTCCCTCGCGGTCGTCGCACTTTGCGGAGTCCGGCGATACCGCAATCGAAACCAGGTACGGCAGCTATCTGCGGAGCATCCCATCGCTGCCCTCGGCATTGACCACCCTCAACACCCTGCTGGACGACCCGGACACTGCCCTGAGCGACGTCGCCAAGGTACTCTCGTCCGATCAAGGTATCGCCAGCCGTGTGCTGAGGCTGGTCAACTCGGCGTATTACGGGCTCCCTCAGATGGTGGCCACAATTCCGCTGGCAGCCACGTTGCTGGGGGCCAGAGCAATCAAACACCACGTAGTCAACATAGCTCTTGCCGACCTGATGAACGCCTTGGGCGGTGGTAACAAGGAGTATGAGATCCTCTGGAGACATGCGCTGAAGACCTCCGCATGGGCCAAAGCGATCGCCAAGCTGCGGCGTCGCGGAGATCCCGAGGAGGCCTTCACGGCAGGATTGGTCCACGACATCGGCAAGGCGCTGGCGCTGCGGATCAAGCCCCGCGACTACGGCAAGGTAATCCACGAGGCCTTGAAGACCGGTAAGCCTCTGATGGGCGTTGAGGAGCAGGTGATTGGGTTCGATCATACTCGGATCGGCGGATGGGCAGCTGTCAAGTGGATGTTGCCCGAGATCCTTGCCAATTGTATCCGGTGGCATCATGAGCCGGATGCGGTTGATAGAGAATGTGCTGAGATATGTGAGTTGGTGCGGGTAGTCCATATCGCAGACATCGTCGCGAGGAACTGCGATGATGAGGAGCGGACCATCGCGACGTGTCTGACTGAAGAGGCGAGCCCGCAGGTATTAAAAGAAGTCGGCGGTGAGCTGGTCGCGAGCCTCGAACAGGCCAGGGCCAGCGTCGAGGAACAGGAGCAGGCGCTCCAAGAGACCTTTATGACAACGCCTATGGCAACACCGGTGGCAGTGTGACCGGAGAGACCTCAATCGGACAAGGAAGGGTGAAAGGCACATGAGAAGCATCCTGAGTTTCAACGTAAGGCCCTCGATCCCGGACAAGCTGGCGCCGCTGGCCGAACTCGCCTTCAATTTGCTGTGGTGCTGGGACCATGAGCAGATCGATCTGTTCAGGCGGCTGGACGAGGATCTCTGGGAGCGGACTTCGCACAATCCTATGATGATGCTCAGCAAGATTTCCCAGGACCGCTTCAAGGAACTCCTGGATGATGAAGCCTTCATGGAGCACTTGGAGCGGGCCACCGCGAGGTTCCGCGAGTACGTCGCCAATGACCGCACCTGGTACAAGAAGTTCTATAGCGGGAGCGCCCCGCTCTTCGCCTATTTCTCGGCCGAATGGGGGCTGACCGAGTCCCTAAGAATCTATTCGGGCGGCCTTGGCATCCTTGCTGGCGACTTCATCAAGTCGGCAAGCGATCTGGGGCTGCCGCTGGTGGGCGTTGGATTGCTTTACCAGGAAGGCTACTTCCGGCAGTACCTCAACGCCGATGGTTGGCAGCAGGAGCGGTATGACGTCAATGACTTCTTTGATATCCCGGTGAGAGCTAAGACCGACAGCCAGGGCAATCCCGTGACCGTGTCGGTCAGGCTCAATGGACGCAACGTTCTGATTCGCTGCTGGACCGTGGATGTCGGCCGCGTTCCACTGCTGCTCCTGGACACCAGCATTCCGGAGAACACACCCGAAGACCGCAAGATCACCTCGCAGCTTTACAAAGCCGACATCGACATGCGGATACGCCAGGAGATAGTGCTTGGCGTAGGCGGCGTGCGGATGCTCAAGGCCCTGGGGATCGAGCCTGTGGTCTATCACATGAACGAAGGGCATTCGGCGTTTCTCGCAATTGAGAGGGCCGGCCAGCTGATGAGGGACAAGCACCTCACATTTGACGAGGCGCGTGAAGTGGCTCGGAGCGGGAGCATCTTCACCACGCACACGCCCGTGCCCGCGGGGATAGACGAGTTCCCAGCCTGGGTGATCGAGGCGTACTTCAGGGACTACGTTCAGGACCTTGGCATAAGTATGGACGAGTTTCTGGGTATGGGCCGTCTGAACCCGAGGCAGGCCGGGGAGCCCTTTAACATGGCGAGGCTGGCCATAAGGGAGGCAGCTTATGTCAACGGGGTAAGCCGGCTCCACATGGACGTCTCCCGGAAGATGTGGTGGAACATGTGGGGAGAGATACCCTTCGACGAGATACCGATCGGCTACGTGACCAATGGCATTCACATTCCATCGTGGGTGTCCCACGACATGGCGTCGCTCCTGGACCGCTACGTCGGCCGCGGGTGGGTTGACCGTCCAACCGATCAGGCGGTTTGGGACGGCGTTTGGAAGATACCCGACTCGGAGCTCTGGCGAACCCACGAGCGAAGACGGGAACGGCTTGTGGCGTTTGCGAGGCGATCCCTCGCCCGGCAGCTGAGGGAGCAGGGAGCCGGCAGGGAGGCTCTCAAGAAGGCTGAAGAAGTACTTGATCCGGGCGCGCTAACCATAGGATTTGCCAGGAGATTCGCCACTTACAAACGAGCAACCCTGCTCTTGACCGATCCCGAGAGACTCAAGCGGATCCTGACCAATCCCGACCGGCCGGTTCAGGTCATCTTTGCCGGCAAAGCCCATCCATCGGACAACCTCGGCAAGGAGTTCATAAGGAACGTAGTCCATTTCGCCAAGCAGGAAGGCATGCGGGATCGGGTTGTCTTCATCGAGGACTACGACATGGTGGTTTCACGTTATCTGGTCGAGGGTGTGGATGTGTGGCTCAACACCCCCTTCAGAACCATGGAGGCCAGCGGCACCAGCGGCATGAAAGTGGTTCCCAACGGCGGGCTCAACCTGAGCGTGCTGGATGGTTGGTGGGACGAGGCTTACACCCCCGAGGTCGGCTGGGCAATCGGTAGGGGCGAGGACTACAGTGACAAGGACTACCAGAACCAAGTGGAATCCAATGCTCTCTATCACCTGTTGGAGACCGAGATAGTGCCGCTCTTCTACTCGCGGACCCGAGACGGCCTGCCCAGAGACTGGATCAGGGCCATGAAGCAGTCCATGCGCAGCTTGTGCCCGGTCTTCAACACTGACCGGATGGTCAAGGAGTACGTGCGGAACTTCTATCTGCCTGCTCTCGAAGAGAATGCCCGGCTGGTCAAGGGCGACCTCAGGAACGCCCGTGAATTCGCGGCCTGGAAAGCGCGGCTGTCTGCTGGTTGGGGCGGGCTCGAGATCGTCACCACCGAAGCGGCGGTAACCGGCAATGAGAAGGTCGGCAGTCTGGTGCCGGTGACCGCCAGGATAAGGCTGGGGAATCTTACCCCGGAAGATGTCACGGTGGAGGCGTACTACGGACGGGTGGACAAGGCAAGGCAGATCCGGAACGGCAAGGCGATCGAGATGAAACCCGGCGATTCTATGCCGGACGGCACTTGTGTCTACAGTGCGATGGTGCCGTGTGATCAAAGCGGCAGCCGCGGGCTAGCGTTGAGAATAGTGCCTTCCCGGGCCAAAGCCTCAGATCCGCTCAGATTCGGCCTGATCAAGTGGATGTAGGCCTCCTGCCCACAGATAGGGCTAAAGTTGGCCTCTCACCCACCGATAAATCCAATGGTGTCCGTGAATCGCAACTCGGAGTCAACTAGCTGATCGTCAATTGGAGGAACGCCTCCGGAGGGTCGAGCAATGAAGATTAGGGCGATGGTGATCGATGATTCACGGGTGATGCGCAATATGGTAATGCAGTCACTCCGCAAGACCCGACTCGCCGAGTTCGAGTTCGTAGAGGCCGAGGACGGAGCCGACGCCTTGAAGAAGTTCAATCCTACTGAGCTGGACATAGTCTTCGCCGACTGGAACATGCCCAACATGAATGGCATAGACTTCGTCCGCCAGGTCCGCGCTATGGCCGGCACCGGACATATCCCTATCGTGATGGTCACCAGCGAGAAGGCGATGGGCAAGGTTGAGACCGCCTTGGACGAGGCCGGAGCCAACGAGTACATATGCAAGCCATTTACGGTGGAACAGCTGGAGAGGAAACTCTCAGGCCTGTTCAATCAGATAGCTCAGAACCAGCAGAAGTCCGGCGGTTTCTTTTCCAAGCTGGTCAACACCAACGCATAGCGGTCCTGAAAGGACGACGTCATGGAGACCATAGAGTGCAGGCGGGAACAACAACTGCCCTGTGCCCTGATTGATTGCGTCACCGAAGCAGTCTCCTCAACATTCGCATCGATTTACGGCCGTGAGCCCCAGAAGAAGGACAACGGTTCCGCCGAGGTGGTGGGTGACGGCGTGCTCGGGATAATCTCGCTGGTCGGGGCGCTACAGTGCTCGATCGTACTGGGGCTTCCCCGTGAGACCGCCAAGGCGGTGACTGCGAAATTCGCTGGCTTCGAGATTGACTATGAGGGCCCCGACATGGGCGATGTGGTGGGCGAGCTCGCCAACGTGGTGGCGGGGGATGCCGCTGGTCGGCTTGAATCGCGCGGGATCAAGGCTGACCTCTCGCTGCCGACGGTCGCCCGTGGAAACGATGTCGAGATGATTCAGCAGGGCAACACGACATCGCGTCTGGTCCACTTCGAATGCACGGGCGGCAGCTTCTGGGTCAAGATATCGGCTGAGACCCAGGCTGGCGCCAGAAACTGAGCATGGGGGGCCAAGCGGGCGGGCACGGTCTACTTGACTGGGGGTGGATCCTTGGAAGCCGTCCAGGAATGCAAGCTGCCGCAGACGCTCCTTGATGGAGTCAAGTCGGCAGTAATCGAAGTGATGGAGTCGATCTGCGGCAAAGCCTCCGAGCATGGCGAGTGTGGCGCGGCGGAGCTCTCATGTGGAGTGATCGGCGTGATCTCCCTGATCGGCCAGGACGCCTGGTCGATGATGGTGGGCCTGCCCCGCGGTACCGCGATAGCCTTCGCTAAGCAGTTCACAGGCGACGCAGTCGCTTACGACAGCCGCGACATGGGGGATGTCGTGGGCGAGCTTGCCAACATAATTGCAGGTCAAGCGGCCGGCCGGATGGAAAGCGCCGGCCTCAAAGCATCACTTTCCCTTCCAACTGTGGCGAGGGGCAACGGAATCGCCGTCCCCGTGCAGTACGAGCTGCCGTCGGTCTGCATGGGCTTCACTTGCCCTCAGGGCATCTTCTGGGTTCGGATCGCCAGCGCCAAACGGGGCCCGTCAGGGCGATTCCGTCCTGCGAGTTCAACATGCCGGAGCTAACTCCAGAGTTGAGCGAGCGGCTTAAGGCCGCTGCAGACAAACTAGGTTCGATGGCTCCGTCCGACCGCAATACGGTAGTTGTGGTGGGCGCGGAACTCGAGGAGACCACGGGTCAGATCCCGCGAGAGTGGTCAGCGCTGCGGGATCTCCTCTATCTCTGCCTCCAATGCCTTCAGAAGGTCTATGAAAGTGGTGGGGATGGATGCGGTGACCTCCTGGCAGCTGTGGCAGGAGCACTGAACCTGGCCGGGAACCTGCCAGGCGAGGAAGCCGCCTGCGAGCGGGAGCTCAGTCGGGCGCGAGAGGCTCTGGCAAGCCAGCTTGAACCTGCGCCTCCCACTCTCGACGCGATTGCTGCCAAGCTTGTGCAGTTGGAGCCTGGAGACGCCGAAGGCCTTGGCCGGATCGGCCGCGCCTTGGGGGAAGCCAGGAACAGCCTGGCAGGCGAACTCCACGGCATCATAGACGAGGCCATAGCGACCATCAATCGTGCTTGCCAGCAGAACCTCAGCGATGCTGCGGCGATTGCCCAAGTGGGCAGCCTGCTTGAGCGGGCGATGAAATCTCTGGATGATAAGCAATCCGGCCTCGCCGGCCCGGTTGGCGGGGCAGCGGCTCCCTCGCCTCAGGTTTCGGCCAGTCAGCCGATGGCCGAGGCTCAGCCGGCAGCCTGCCTTAGCCCAGAGGAGACCCTGGCTGATGCTGACCCCGGTCTGGTGGGCGAGTTTGTCACGGAGTCATCGGAATATGTCCAGGGCGCCGAGGCTTCCCTGCTTGGCCTGGAAGCGAATCCCGACGACGCCGAGGCAGTGCGCACGGTATTCCGCGCCTTCCACACGATCAAGGGGACGTCGGCATTTCTCGGGTTCAATCTGGTTTCCGAGTTTGCCCACCGCGCTGAGAACCTGCTGAGCCGCATTCGAGATGGTGAGATTCGTTACGGCGGCGGGTACGCCGATTTAGCTCTCCGGTCGATCGATATGCTCAAGGAGCTCCTGGCCACAGTAGAGGGCTATGCTCCAGGCAAGACGCTGTCGAGGCCGGCGGGCTACGATCAATTGCTAACCATACTTGGCAATCCCGAGGCAGCGGGATACTCGGGGGAGGCCCGCGGCGGTCCCGCCGAGCCTGCGAAGGATGCCGCGGGAGCGGCACGGCAGTCCACCTCGGGCAGCGAGACCGTCGAGACCTTGAGGGTTTCAACCGAGCGGCTTGACCGCCTGATCGACATGGTCGGCGAGCTGGTGATCGCCAACTCAATGGTGGTCCAGGACGAGAAGGTGATCTTCGGGAGTGACCAAGGGCTCACTCGGAAAGTCGCTCACATGGCCAAGATCGTCCGGGAGTTGCAGGACCACAGCATGTCGATGCGTATGATTCCCTTGAGGGGCACTTTCCAGAAGATGGCCAGAGTGGTGCGCGACGTAGCCCGGAAGAGCGGCAAGTGCGTCAAGTTCGTGTCCGACGGCGGCGAGACCGAGATGGACCGGAACATGGTTGATGTTATCAACGATCCCCTGGTTCACATGCTGCGGAACTCGGTTGACCACGGCATTGAATCCCCCGACGAACGCAAGAGGCTGGGCAAGCCCCGGGAAGGCACGGTCAGCATATCGGCTTACCACTCCGGCGGCAGCGTAGTGATAGAGATCAAAGACGACGGGCGGGGCATCTGCCGCGAGAGCGTCGTCCGGAAAGCTCTGGAGAAGAAACTGATCCAGCAGGATCAGGTGCTCACCGACAGCGAGGTTTTCAGCCTGATCTTCGAGCCGGGGTTCTCGACCGCTCAAAAGGTGACCAGCGTGTCCGGCAGGGGAGTCGGCTTGGACGTGGTCAAGAAGGGCATCGATGCCCTGCGCGGGCGGATCGAGGTCCGCTCGGAGGCTGGCAAAGGCTGCACCTTCCTGCTGCGAGTGCCACTGACCATGGCCATAATAGACGGCATGGTGGTCACCTCCGGCGCTGAACGGTACATCATACCGGCCTTGTCGGTAGTAAGATCCCTTCGCCCCGATGCCGCGAGCATCTGGACGATTTTGGAAGGCGGAGAGGTCCTGTCCCTAGACGGTGACCTCCTCCCGCTGGTCCGCCTTGGAACCGTGTTCGACGTGAAGAACGCCAAGGTGGACCCGACCGAGGCGATCGCGCTGGTGGTCGAGGGTGAGGGCCGGCGCGCTGCGGTCCTGGTTGATGATCTCCTCGGCAAGCAGCAGATCGTAATAAAATCACTTGGCAAGGCCTTCGGCCAGATCAAGGGGATCTCCGGAGGCGCCATAATGCCTGATGGGCGTGTCGGGCTGATCCTAGACATCTCGAGCCTGCTCGCGCTCGCCGAGAGCAAGAGCGCAAGCGAGCCCGTTCCGGTGTAAGCCCGCGCCAGCCTGCTTCCAAACCCTGTCAATTTCCCTCAACCGCTTATTGCTAAAGTAGTTGCCCCTACTTGCCGATCTTTAGCCCGGAGGGGCTTACACGTGCTCGTGGTCCCCGGCCGGGGAAGTCGTGGCTGGGGCCGACCGCGTGGCACTTCTCCATTACGATTGAGTGAAATCAAAATTCGCTACCGGAGGGAGGTGACACAATGGCCAACAACACCGATGGCTGTGCAGTTGAGAAGGCAGGCAAGTATCTGACCTTCAGGCTGGCAGCCGAGGACTACGGGCTGGAGATCCTCAAGGTCAGAGAGATCATAGGTATGATGGACATCACGGCAGTGCCGCGAACGCCCACCTTCGTCAAGGGCGTGATCAACCTGCGCGGCAAAGTGATTCCGGTGGTGGACCTTCGGGAGAAGTTCGGCATGGAGGCTGTTGAGCACACCGAGGAAACCTGCATCATCGTCGTCGATGTGGGCAAAATCGAGATGGGCATCATAGTGGATAAGGTCTCGGAGGTGCTGGATATTCCAGGAGAGGATATTCAAGACACACCGACCCTGGGAACTGACGTGAATACCGACTTTATTCTCGGTATCGGGAAGACCGGTGGCAGGGTAAAGATCCTGCTTGATATAGACAAGGTCCTGTCAGTCCATGACGTCTGTGACCTCAGTGCGGTCGCCACGGGCGTGATGGAAGAGGAAGCCAAGCAGCCGGGCCCAGAAAACTGAGTTCGAAAGGCAGTCTCGAGGAGAAGGAGGACCACAATGAAGTTCCATCTGAGCTTGTCGGTCAGGCACAAGATAATAGGGGTGGCCCTGCTGGCTGCCCTGCTGCCGACCGCGGTAATATCGGTAGTCACGATTGTGGAGAAGGGGCGGGTGACCCCTAAGGTGGTTGAGGAGCTTGACGCTATCGCCCGGGAGAACATCACCCAGATCGCCCTAGATGTCCAGGCCATGTGCCAGACCGCCTACGACTTGTCCAAGACCGAGGGGGCCGGCGGCAGCCAGGAGCGAGCCAAACAGGACGCGATCGCTTCGCTGCACAAGGCGATAATGGGCGTCAAGGTCGGCAAGACCGGCTATGTCTATATCCTCTCCGGTCACGGCGACCAGAAGGGAACCTACGTAGTCTCCAAGGACGGGGCGCGCGACGGCGAAAACATCTGGAACGCCAAGGATGCTGACGGAAATCTCTTCATCCAGTCGATCGTGAGCTCCGCCGTGGTCTTGAAGCCGGGCAATGTCGCCTACGCGCGGTATCCCTGGCTCAACCAGGGCGATGCCAAGGCACGCATGAAGATCGCTGCTCTGGCATATTTCGAGCCTTACGACTGGGTGATTGGAGCGGGAAGCTACGAGGATGACTACTACCTAGCCAAGACCAAGGTCGAATCGGCTCTGGGTGCCCTGCTGATGTGGTCCATGATCGGTGGGGGGATCGTTCTCTGTGGCGCCGTGATAGCGGCATTTGTGGTCGGCAAGCGAATGGCCCAGCCGATCACCGAAGTTGCCCAGGCCGCCAACCGGCTGGCTTTTGGGGACCTGAATCAGAACATCGCCTACAGCTCGAGCGACGACGTCGGATTCTTGGCCCAGTCGTTCCGCGAAGTTATTGCCGGGCTCAAGGCCAAGGCCAGCGTTGCGACCGAGATTGCCCAAGGTAATCTGGCGGTCAACGCCAGCGCCCTCTGCAATGAAGATACGCTGGGCAATGCGATGGTCACTATGAAGGACAGCGTCGCCGGCATGGTCAAGGAGATCGACATGCTGGTCAAGGCGGCCGTTGAGGGCGACTTGAGCAAGCGTGCTGATCCCACCTACCATCACGGCGAGTTCCGAAAGATCATCGAAGGTGTCAATGAGACGCTGGACGCCGTGGTCAATCCTATCAAGGACACTATCACGGTGCTTGACAGGGTTGCCAACCGGGACATGGTTGCGAGAATGACCGGCGATTACAGAGGCGACCATGCGAAGATCAAAGAAGCGGTCAACAAGACCGTCCAGAACCTGGATGACGCGTTGGTCCAGGTAGCAACCTCTACAGAGCAGATCACGGCTGCTGCTGGCCAAATATCCAATGGCAGCCAGGCGCTGGCGCAGGCATCCTCGGAGCAGGCCAGCTCGCTGCAGGAAGTCTCGAGCAGTCTCCAGGAGATGGCCTCGATGACCACCCAGAACGCGGCCAACGCCAAGGAAGCCAAGAGCCTCTCCGACGCTGCTCGCGTGAGCGCTGACAAGGGCACCGAGAGCATGAGGTCGCTGTCGGACGCCATGACCAAGATAAAGTCATCCTCGGATGAGACTGCGAAGATCGTGAAGACCATCGACGAGATTGCTTTCCAGACCAACCTGCTGGCGCTGAACGCAGCCGTCGAGGCGGCCCGGGCAGGAGATGCCGGCAAGGGCTTCGCTGTGGTGGCCGAGGAAGTGCGCAACTTGGCAATGCGGAGTGCCGAGGCCGCCAAGAACACCGCCAACATGATCGAAGGGTCGGTCAAGAATGCGGACAGCGGTGTAGCAATCAACGAGCACGTGCTGAAGAACCTGACCGAGATCACGGACCAGGTCCGCAAGGTCAGCGAGGTGATGGGTGAGATAGCCGTGGCCTCGGATCAGCAGAGCACCGGCATCGAGCAGATCAACGTTGCGGTGGATCAGCTGAACCAGGTGACCCAGCAGAACGCCGCCAATTCCGAGGAATCGGCGAGCACCTCCGAGGAGATGTCAGGCCAGGTCGAGGAGCTGCGGTCGATGGTCGCCAGTTTCAATCTGAGCAAGACCAGCAGTGCCCGGCCCCACACTGTGGCCGAGACCGCCAGGGAGACGACATACACTCGCGGGCCGAGGCCTGCAAGCCGAAGGACCACGCGGCCGGCCTCAAAGTTCAGCGCGGCTGCGGCCGAAGATACGTCCACCTTGGAGCTGGTGGGAAGCGCGATCAGCTCGGGTGGCGCTATGAGTTCGACTCGGGATCCGAGGAAGCTTATACCGCTCGACAAGAGTGATGAGGAGACCCTGCGGGAGTTCTAGGTTCTATTTCCGACGGGGGCACCGGGACAGCCGGTGTCCCCGGCTGCTATCCCTGAACGGGAGATTGCGGAGATGGCGGAAAATGGGCCAGCAAATGCCGGGGCGGGAGCCCTGCTCGCCGACCTGACCCCGCACCACCTGACGGCTGCCCAGTTCGAGGCAATAGCCACGACGGTCTATCGGGCAACCGGCATAGACCTGCGGGTGGGTAAAGAAGAATTGGTCAAGAGCCGGCTCATAAAGAGGCTCCGGGCATTGGGGCTCACCGACTTCGAGCAGTATCTTGCCCACATCAAGGCCGACGTCTCCGGGCAGGAAATGGCCACTATGGTGGACCTCCTGACCACCAACAAAACGAGCTTTTTTCGGGAGGACAAGCATTTCACCCTGCTCAGGCGATGGCTGCGGGCGAACGCCGGTCTCAAGAAGATCAGAATCTGGAGCGCAGGATGCTCCTCTGGGGAGGAACCCTTCTCTATTGCGATAGTGCTGTGTGAAGAGCTGCCGGACATTAGCGAGCGCAGCGTCGGGATCCTGGCGACCGACATCTCCAGCCGAATGCTGGAGCGCGCGAAGCGGGCTGTCTATGAGCATGATCCCGCTCTGCGTGACGTTCCCGCCGGTCTCCTCGGCAGGTACTTCAATTGTGTCAAGACTGATCCTCCGAGATTATATGAGGTGCGCTCTCCCGTGAGATCGCTGGTTCACTTTGCCCACCTCAATCTCCTTGGATGCTGGCCCATGCGGGGGCCGTTTGATCTGGTGTTCTGCCGCAACGTGATGATCTATTTCGACGCGGCGACGCGCGAGCGAGTGGTCAGAGGTATCTGGCAATTGCTCCGGCCCGGAGGCTATCTCCTGGTCGGACATTCGGAGAGTCTCCTAGGTTCAGCGGGTGGTTTCACATACGTGCAGCCTGCTGTTTACATGAGGGATAGCGCCGAGTGATGGAGTCGACGACAGCGACAGGCAAGACAACCTTCGTGGTGGGTGTAGCCGACATGAAGACGGGGACCGCTGGCCAAGTGCTGGTGACGCACGCCCTGGGCAGTTGCCTCGGGTTGATGATCTATGATCCTGTCTTGAGGGTCGGTGGGCTGCTCCACGCGATGCTGCCCCTTTCGCAAATCAACCCGGAGAAGGCTGTATCCAACCCGTTCATGTTCGTGGACACCGGCGTCCCTGAGCTTTTCCGGGCGGTGTACGCCCTTGGGGGCGAGAAGGGGCGGATAGTAGTCAAAGTCGCCGGCTGCGCCAGGCCGCTCAACGCGGGCGAGATGTTCAGGATCGGCGAACGCAACCATGTGATGCTCAAGAAACTGCTCTGGAAGAACAGCATTCTTATCTCTGCCGAGGATGTGGGTGGTACAGCCGGGCGCACCGTCCACTTCGATCTCGACACTGGGCGCGTGGTCATAAAGAGCGGCGCCGAGGAGCACGAGCTGTGATTACGGTGACTAGACAAAAAGTGATGGCCAAGCTAGATTCTTTCCCGGCGATGCCGGGGACTGCGACCAGGGTGATGAGGCTGCTGAGCGATCCTGATAGCAGCGCCACGGCGATCGAGCAGTCGGTACGCTACGACCCGGGACTGACCGCCAACATCCTGAAGTTCGCGAACTCTGCCTATTTGGGGTTCCCCCAGAAGATCGGCTCGGTGCGCCAGGGAATCGTGCGCCTGGGCTGGAAGCGGGTCTATCAGCTGGTGGTGGCTTCGTGCGTCAACGGTCTCATGAGCAAACCCGTGCCGGGTTATGACCTGCCGCCGGGAGAGCTCTGGCGCCATTGCATCGCCGTCTCGGTGGCGACCGAGCAGCTGATGAGGAGGCTCAAACTGCCGGCATCTGAGGAAACCTTCACAGCGGCCCTGCTGCATGATGTGGGCAAGCTGATTATGGGAAGCTTTGTGGAGGAGGGGTTCAAGCGAATCGAGGTCTTGTCGGCACAGGGGACGTCGTTCGAGGCGGCGGAGCGCGAGGTAATCGGGATTGACCACGCGGAAATAGGAGCCCAGGTGCTCGAGAAATGGCTCCTACCGGAGGGACTTGTGGGGGTAGTGCGCTGGCACCACGAGCCGGACCGTGCCGGAGAGCCGAACCCGAAGCTGGACATGGTTCACATCGCTGATGTTCTTTGCCTGATGCTGGGCATGGGAACCGGCCGGGAGGGCTTGGGATACAAGCCGTCGGAGTCGGCCATCACCAGACTGGGTCTCAAGACTGCCGATCTTGAGGCCGTAGCCAGCAGCACCCTGCAGGGGGTGCAGGAGCTCTCAGAACTCATTGAATCCCCGCTGGATTCGACCAAGCGGGTGACTTAGCGCGGAATATCAGAGTGCGAGCTAGGGCGGGACGCTCCTGGCAGGAGGGCTTGAGTATGGCACTGAATGTTCTAATCGTGGACGACAGCGCCGTGATGCGCTCGATGGTCCTCAAGGTGCTCAAAATGAGCGGGGTGCCGTTGGGCGAGGTCCGGGAGGCATCCAACGGGCAGGAAGGCTTGGAGACCCTGGCGGAGTATTGGATAGACCTCGTCATCCTGGACATCAATATGCCTGTGATGACAGGCGATGAGATGATCAGCCGGGTCCGTGCGATTCCGGAGTACATCGACCTTCCGATGATCGTGGTTTCGACCGAAGGCAGCCAGACGCGGATTGAACAGATCATCGAGCAGGGGGTCAAGTTCATTCACAAACCTTTCTCGCCCGAGTTGATCAGGCAGGCGATCCAAGAACTGACGGGGGTGGGCAATGAACAAGGATCTTGAAACCATACTGGCCAGTGTGGCCGAGAAGACCCTGGCGGAACTTGCCTTCATCTTCTCAGTGTCCGATGATCAGGAGCCGATGCCCGCGTCGGCAGCTCTTGTAGCTTCCTCGGTGGAATTCAGTGGGCCATTCTCGGGGCGACTGACCCTGGCGGTCTCGGCCAATATGCTGTCGGCGATAGCCGCCAACATGCTGGGTATTGATGAAGGCGACCCCAGGCCGCTGCCCGACCAGCAGCGGGATGCGCTCAAGGAAATGACCAATGTGGTGTGCGGGAACCTGTTGCCCCGGCTGGCCGGCACCCAGGTTGTCTTCAAGATCGAGGCTCCCGACCTGGTGGAGCCAGAGGCGATTGACGGGACCGGTGGCCAACGCCCGGTGGCCCGCACCGCTCTCATGCTTGATGCAGGCAGAGCGGAGTTCGCATTGTTCATCAACGGGGAAGTGCCGGCACTGACCGGACGATAGGTGAGACCACTTCGATGATCAAGGTGCTGATAGTTGACGACTCGGCAGTGGTGAGAAAGATCCTGACGGATGAGCTGTCGAAGTACGTCGATATCGATGTAGTCGGCACGGCAGTTGACCCCTATGCCGCTCGAGACAAGATCGTCCGCCTCGAGCCGGATGTGATCACCCTTGATCTTGAAATGCCCCGCATGGATGGCCTTTCTTTCCTGGCCAAGCTGATGCGGCACTATCCTAAGCCGGTGGTAGTGGTAAGCTCGCTCACTCCCAAGAACAGCGAAATGGCGATCAAGGCTCTGGAGCTCGGGGCAGTCGAGGTTATCTGCAAGCCCGGGCCGGCCTACTCCACTCCGGACATCGCGCGGCAGCTGGTTGGCGCGATTAGAGCCGCTGCCTCGGCTCGGGTCAAGGAAAGAGACGAATCAGCTGACTCCGAAACCCAGAGCATGGAGGAGATCGGCATCGAGACCAGCCACAAGATCGTGGCTATAGGAGCCTCAACTGGGGGCACCAGAGCGGTTGAGGATATCCTTCGGGTGATGCCAGCTAACTCACCGGGGATCATGATAGTCCAGCACATGCCGGAGAACTTCACTCGGGCTTTCGCAGACAGGCTCAATCAGATCTGCAAGATGGAAGTCAAGGAAGCTGCCGACAATGACAGGGTCGTGCCGGGTGTGGCACTTGTGGCGCCTGGAGGTAAGCACATGTTGCTGAAGAGGAGTGGCGCCCTGTACATCGCCAGGCTTAAGGACGGGCCTCCGGTTCACCATCAGCGGCCAAGTGTGGATGTGCTGTTCGAGTCGGTGGCTGCGGGAGCCGGCGCAAATGCGGTAGGCGTGCTCCTGACTGGAATGGGTTGCGACGGGGCCCGCGGGCTGCTCGCGATGCGCCAGAAGGGCGCGCATACCATGGCCCAGGATGAAGCTACCAGCGTGGTCTTCGGCATGCCCGGCGAAGCAGTCAAGTTGGGGGCTGCGATTGAAGTGCGGCCTCTTCCTGCCATCCCCAAGGCGATACTCGACGCCGTCGAGCGTCAGCAGGTCCACTCGAAATAGCCCACTGGCCATTACCCCCGAGGTTTTGACTTACTTCCCCACCGGGGTTATCATGTTCCGGAAGTTGATCAGGCGGGCGGCCGGCCGACTGACCAGAAACATACAGGCCTCACGGCCGTCAAGCTGCCCGGGAGGCACCTCGCTGGTTCGTGAATTCGACATTCGCAGCGTTCCCACGCTTTCGGACGACGAAGCGGCGCGCAGGCTTGCAGCCGACGGACCCAACGAGCTTCCATCGGCGCGAAAGCGCAGTTTTCTCTCCATCGCCTATGAAGTGATCCGGGAACCCATGTTCTTGCTGCTGGTAGCCGGCGGCATCCTGTACCTATTCATCGGCAACCTCGAAGAAGCGCTGATGCTGCTCGGTTTCGTCTTCGTGGTGATCGGCATCACGCTCTATCAGGAGCGCAAGACCCAGCGGGCACTTGAGGCGCTGCGCGACCTTACAAGCCCGCGGGCAATGGTAATCCGGGACGGGGTTGAGCGGCGCATCGCAGGCAGAGAGGTTGTGAGGGGCGACGTGCTGGTTGTGCGGGAGGGCGACCGAGTTCCCGCGGATGCAGCTCTGGTGTTTGCCAGCAACCTGCTTGTCGATGAATCGCTGCTTACGGGTGAATCGGTGGCTGTGCGCAAGGTCGCTTGTGAGGGGCCCGCGGAAGCGACCAGGCCGGGCGGCGACGACCAGCCGTGGATCTACTCGAGCACGCTGGTAGTGCAGGGGTACGGCGTTGCCGAAGTCAAGAGCACCGGCATTGATACGGAAGTGGGCCACATCGGCAAGTCCCTGATGGATGTCGAGCAGAACGACACCCTGCTCCAGCAGGAAACTCGGCGCCTGGTGCGTACCCTTGCGGTGATGGGACTGTCCCTGTGCGCAGTGGTGATTGTTGTCTATGGTCTCACCCACGCCGACTGGTTGCGCGGGTCGCTGGCAGGTATCACGCTGGCGATGGCGATGCTCCCTGAGGAGTTCCCCGTAGTATTGACCATCTTCCTTGCGCTGGGGGCTTGGCGCATATCCAAGAGCCATGTCCTCACCAGGCAGGTGCCGGTGATCGAAATGCTCGGATCGGCAACCGTGCTCTGCGTCGATAAGACCGGCACGCTGACCCAGAACCGGATGTCGGTCGAGAAGATCGTCGCGGGAAACGAGGTCTGCGACCTGCGAACGCGGATTGCCTGCCTGCCCGAGAGGTTCCACGAGCTGGTTGAGTTCAGCATCTTGGCCAGTCAGCGCGACCCGTTTGATCCTATGGAAAAGGCCATAAAGGAGCTGGGCGACACCTACCTGGCGGAGACCGAGCACCTGCATCAGGACTGGGTCCTGGAGTTTGAGTATCCGCTGTCCAAGCATCTGCTGGCGATGTCGCAGGTCTGGAGATCGCCGAACGGTCGTGACTACGTTATTGCCGCCAAGGGGGCACCTGAGGCCATAGCCGACCTCTGCCACTTCGGGGACCGGGAGATGCGGGACCTGGTGAAGCAGATTCACGGCCTGGCCGATGAAGGGCTTCGAATCCTGGGCGTGGCACGGGCGAGCTTCCAGGAACGGGCCCTGCCCGGCGGTCAGCACGACTTCGTCTTTGAATTCCTTGGCCTCGTGGGGCTGGCCGATCCCGTGCGGGCGAGCGTGGCGGAGTCAGTCAAGGAATGCTACTCGGCCGGGATTCGCGTGATGATGATTACAGGCGATTACATGGGCACCGCTCAGAATGTCGCCCGCCAGATAGGACTCCACTCAAACGGAGAAGTAATCACCGGCTCGTCGCTCGATGGCATGAGTGATGAGGAGCTCCGGCAACGGATCATGAGCGTCAACATTTTCGCCCGGGTGGTGCCCGAGCAAAAGCTGCGGATAGTCAAGGCTCTCAAGGCCAACGGTGAAATCGTAGCTATGACCGGCGATGGTGTCAACGACGCTCCAGCCCTCAAGGCTGCTCACATCGGCATTGCAATGGGCGGCCGGGGTACCGACGTCGCCCGGGAATCTTCGGCCCTGGTGCTGCTTGATGACGACTTCTCATCGATTGTCCGGGCCGTGCGCATGGGCCGGAGGATCTTCGGCAACATCAGGAAGGCCATGACCTACATCTTGGCGATTCACGTTCCAATTGCGGGGCTCTCCCTGATCCCGGTGCTGCTCAAGTGGCCGCTGATCTTGCTGCCGGTCCACATAGTCTTCCTCGAGCTGATCATCGACCCCGCCTGTTCAGTGGTCTTTGAAGCCGAGCCAGAAGAGGCCGACGTGATGAAGCGTCCGCCCCGTGATACGAAGCAACCGCTGTTCGGCAGACGCAGCATGGGCTTGAGCCTGCTGCAGGGCCTAAGCATCCTGGTGATTGTGATGGCGATCTTCCTCGTGGCAGGACGACTGGGCCATGATGCTGCTGACAGCCGCACGCTGATCTTCGTCACGCTGGTGGTTGCCAACCTCAGCCTGATATTCACCAATCGGTCGTGGTCGCGCACGATTCTATCGACGGTAAGGATGCCGAACAACGCTCTCTGGTGGGTCGCTGGCGGCGCCTTGGCCGTTCTGGCGGCAGTCCTGTATGTGCCGCAGCTCCGGGACATCTTTCAGTTCCAGATGCTGCACTTCAATGATCTGGTGCTCTGTCTCGCCGCTGGAGTTGGCAGCATCCTGTGGTTTGAAGTGTTGAAGGTCTTCAAGCGGGATCTGGTGGGGCTGCCCCGCCGCCGGGACCCGCACCGGGCTGGCTGAGAGGCTGCCGCTACGTTTTGACTAAGCCCGCAAGCGGTGTTATTATCCGAAGGATATCGCGGCCAGCATAGTAGTAACGGCCCACATCGCGGGAATCACAGCTATGCATAGAATTGAGCAACATCCTGTCCTTGAGGTGAGAGGCAAAGCAACCACAGTCTTTCACTTTAACGGCCGGAAGCTGACGGCGAAACCGGGCGAAGTGATCTCGTCCGCGCTTTTCGCCAACGGCATTGAGGTCTTCGGCCATCATCACAAGGACGGCAGCCCTCAGGGGATATTCTGCGGCAATGGCCAATGCGCCCAGTGTCTTGTGATAGCTGACGGGGTGCCCGTCAAGAGCTGCATGACGCCGGTCAAAGCCGGGATGCAGGTTCAGCCTTGCGACGGCGTGCCCGAGCTGCCCGCCGATGATGCCGCACCGCTAGGTTTTGCTCCCACTCGGACCCTAGTGACCGATGTGGTGGTGATCGGAGGGGGGCCTGCCGGCATCGCTGCGGCCCTCGAGCTGGCTTCCCATGATGTCCAGGTTCTTATCGTGGATGACAAGCACCGCCTGGGAGGGAAGCTGGTGCTCCAGACCCACTCCTTCTTCGGCACGGTAGCTGATTGCTATGCCGGGACGCGCGGCATCGATATCGCCGCCAAACTCGCCCGCGAGGTCGAGAAGCAAACCAGGATCCAGGTTCTCGTCAACGCGACCGCTGTCGCTTGCTACCACGATGGGCGGCTCGGCGTCGTGCTTGACGGGGAGTACCTGCTTGTCGAGCCCAAGAAGTTGCTGGTGGCGGCGGGAGCCCGTGAGCGGGCCCTGGCTTTCCCAGGGTGCGACCTTCCCGGAGTTTACGGGGCTGGCGCGTTCCAGACGCTGGTGAACCGCGATCTGGTCCGCCCGGCGGAGAAGCTCTTCATAGTTGGGGGAGGCAACGTCGGTCTAATTGCCGCTTACCATGCTATCCAGGCTGGAATCGGCGTGGTCGGCCTGGTGGAGGCCATGCCTGCAGTCGGAGGTTACAAGGTTCACCAGGATAAGATCAAACGGCTCGGCGTGCCCGTGATGACATCGCATACGGTCAAACGTGCCAACGGCCGGGACCGGGTCGAATCGGTCACCATAGTGAAGGTCGACGCCTCCTTCCGGGAAATCCCCGGAACCGACGAGACCTTCGAGGCGGACACTTTGCTTGTGGCCGTGGGCCTGAACCCAGTGGACGAACTCGCCCGCGAGGCCAGGCGGCTTGGCATGGATGTCTATGCTGCCGGGGATGCTCTGGAGATTGCGGAGGCCTCGGCGGCGATGTTCTCGGGGAAGATTGCCGGGCGGGAGATAGCTAAGAGTCTTGGCAAGCGCACCGATGTGCCGCCCGAGTGGCGCGAGCGCTGGGAGCTCCTCAAGCGCAAGCCGGGGGAAACCCACGCCCTGGATGTCGTTCCCCGACGGTCGGGCATCTTTCCGGTCGTGAGGTGCGTCCAGGAGATTCCATGCGATCCGTGCATCCACGTCTGCCCCAAGCACATGATCGAGATGGTCGGAGATGCAGTCTTTGGCATCCCTCGAGTGACGGGCGACCAGTGCACAGGCTGCACTCTGTGCGTTGCTGCTTGCCCGGGCTTGGCTATCACGCTGGTCGACTTGCGAGCCGATGGCCCCGACGGCTTGGTGACAGTTCCGTTCGAGCTGAGCGAGGTCCAGGCCACGGCCGGCGGCCACGTGGATGCGGTCGACATCGACGGCAACTTCGTGGTGCGGGCCGAAGTCCAGAAGGTAGCTAAACGCAAGGCCTACGATCGTACGCTGCTGGTGACTCTAAAGGTTCCTAAGGAGAAAGCTCTCGAGGTGGCCGGCTTCCGGGTGCAGGATCCCGGGCTCGGCCGGCCGCTGGCTGGGACCCCTCTGGCCGAGCGAGCCAAGGGCGGCCGTGCTCGCGGTGCCAAGGCGGCTGGTGCGCCGGGAGCCGCGCCCGGCAACGCCGAGCTCGCGGGCTCCTCATCGGTGATGACTGACGAGACGATCGTCTGCCGCTGCGAGCGGGTGAAAGCTGGAGAGATTCGCCGGCTCGTCCGGCAGGGAGTGAGGGACCTCAGTCAACTCAAGGTCCTGAGGTGCGGCATGGGCGCTTGCGGGGGCAAGACCTGCGAGACGCTGATCCTGAGGCTCTTCCAGGAGGAAGGGGTTGACCTTCGTGAGGTGGTGCGCTTCACCCAGCGGCCGCTGGTCGCCGAAGTCAGCCTCAGCACGATCGCGGGTGATAGCCGGGAGCAGCGGGGATGACCTCGACCTTCGACGTGATTGTGATTGGTGCCGGTAGTGTCGGCCTGCCCACTGCCTTCTTTCTCGCGCGCGAGGGCGTGAACGTCCTGGTGCTCGAGGAACTGGCCTCCCACGGGCAGGGGCAGAACAAGGCGGCGATCGGCGGCGTGCGGGCGACGCACTCGGACCCTGCCAAGATCCAGACCTGCCAGCTCAGCCTCGAAGTCTTCTCGCATTGGCGGGATCAATATGGTGATGACATCCACTTCCTCCGGGGCGGCTACTGCTTCCCGGTCTATGAGGAAGACTGCGAGTGGAGCCTGAAGAACTTGCTAGCGGTCCAAAAGCAGTACGGCCTTACCATTGACTGGCTGGATGCTGCTGACTTGATCCGCGCAGTTCCGGGCATCAATCCCGCCGGTTTGAGGGGCGGAACCTACTCGCCGCTAGATGGCAGCGTTTCCCCGATTCTGGCCTCAAGTGCTTTTTACCGTCAAGCGGTCGCGCACGGCGCCAAGTTCAGGTTCTCCGAGCGAGTGACTGCGGTCAAGCGCTCTGGCCGATCGGCGGCCATAACTGTCAAGACTGACCGGGGGACATACGAAGCCGGTCGAGTGATCAATGCTGCAGGGGCCAACGCCCGCGAGGTGGGCCGCCTGATGGGGCTTGATCTGCCGGTGTTCCCGGACTCGCACGAAGCTGGGGTGACCGAACCCGTGAAGCCTTTCATCCACCCCATGGTAGTTGACATACGGGGCTACCCCGGATCGACCAACTTCTATTTCTACCAGGAGGAGCAGGGTCACATCATCTTCTGCCTCACGCCTGAGCCTATTATTCCGGGGCACAACCGTGACTCCTCGTCGGGCTTCCTGCCACAAGCGGCCCGGCGAATGATCGCCCTCTTCCCCAGACTGCGCAACATCCGGGTGAGAAGGGTATGGCGCGGCCTTTACCCCATGACTCCGGACGGCGTGCCCATTGTAGATCGCTTCGACGATGGGGAGGGCCTCTACGTGGCTGCTGGGTTCTGCGGGCAGGGCCTGATGCTCGGGCCGGGAATCGCCCGCAACCTCGTGAGTCTTATTACGACCGGGAAGCCAATAATCCCGGAGGACATCTTCAGAAGCTTCAGCCTCAAGCGAGACTATAGCCGCCCCTCGGAAGCCCTCAAGTAGCCTCAGAGCTGCTTTGCCAGGTCGCGCAAGCTCCCAGATCATTGGCTCCGGCCCAATTCATTTGCTTTGAGCTCGCCCGCCTCCTGTGATATAAATGGCGCGTTCAAGCGGAAGGGGGCGCCAACGATGCCGAACGACTCATGGATAGGAAAGCTCTTCAAGTTGGAGGAGCACGGGACGACCGTGCCGCGCGAGCTGCGGGCGGGGCTGGTCACTTTTCTCACCATGGCCTACATCGTGGTCGTAAATCCCGCAATACTCTCGGCGGCCGGCATGCCCAAGGGGGCCGCGATGACCGCCACTATCCTCACCGTCATCTTCGGTACGGTGCTGATGGCGATCCTCGCCAACCGGCCCTTCGCGGTCGCTCCTCTGATGGGGGAGAATGCCTTCGTCGCTTTCACCGTCTGCAAGGTGATGGGCTATTCCTGGCAGACAGCCCTGGCCGGCATTCTGATCTCGGCTAGCCTCGTGACCGTGCTCTCAGTCACGGGGGCCCGCACCTTCTTGATGGAAGCTATCCCCATCAATCTCAAGTACGCCCTGGCAGTGGGCATAGGCCTTTTCGTGACCTTCATAGGCTTCAATGAGACCGGCATAGTGACCCTCGGCGAGCCGGGCGCTCCGCTCAGACTCGGTCACATAAGCTCGGGACCGGTGCTCTTGTCGATCTTTGGCTTCATCCTGATAGTGATCTTGATCTTGAGGAAGATTCCGGGTGGGCTGTTGCTAGGGATTGTCGTCACCACGCTGGCGGCATTTGCTTTTAAAATAGCCAAAGTGCCGGAGCATTTCGTGAGCACTCCGCCCAGCATAGCCCCGACCTTTCTGAAACTCAGATTCGGAGAGGTTCTGACAGCCGGGTTCTTCCCAGTGCTGCTCACTTTGTTCTTGATGGATTTCCTCGACATGATGGGCAGTCTGATCGGGTGCTCGTCACTGGCCGGTTTCCTTGACGATAAGGGCAATCTGCCGGATTCGACCAAACCCTTCTTTGTCGATTCCTTCGCCAGCGTCTTCGGCGCGGCAGTGGGAACGACGACGGCCGGCACTTACGTGGAATCCGCGGCCGGCATCCAGGAAGGCGGCCGGACCGGACTGACCGCTCTCACCGTCAGCGCCCTTTTCGCCCTGTGCCTCTTCCTGGCTCCCTTCCTGACCGTGGTGCCGCCTCAGGCGTATGGGCCGGCCCTGATCGCAGTCGGCATCTTCATGATATGCCCCGTCACCAAGATCAACTTCGACGACTTCACGGAGTTAATCCCGGCTTTTTTCATCATCGCCCTGATGAGTTTCACGTATAACATCGGCGTTGGCCTGATAGCCGGCTTTGTGCTCTATCCGGTGGGCAAGTTGGTCACGCGGCGAGTGAAGGAAGTCGCGCCCGGGATGTGGATTCTCTTCGCGCTGAGCGTTCTGTTCTTCATCTTCTATAAGTACTGACGGAAGGCGGGGCTGGCGACGGTGGCGGAGTTGAAACCCAACGGCGGGCACGTTGACCGGGTGCGGACGGGGAGCCACGGGAAACTGATCGGCATCCTGGTGGCCCTGGTCTCGCTTGCAATCACGCTGCTGGCGCTTGAGGTCGTGGTCCGGATTGTGAGCCCGCAGCGGTATCTCACCTGCACCGTCAACACCTGGGACCCAGTGGTCGGGATCAAGCAGGTTCCGAAGTCCAAGGGTTTCTGGTACATGCCCGAGTACAAGACCGATTTCGTGATAAACTCCAAGGGCCTGCGGGACAGGGAGTTTCCCTATGCCAAGCCCAGGGGCACGAGGAGGATCTTGACCCTAGGGGACTCCTTCACCTGCGGCTATGGCGTGCGGGCTGAAGAGACTTACCCCAAAGTGCTCGAGCGGATACTCCGCAGCGATTCCGCCCGGACGGTCAATTGGGAGGTGATCAATGCGGGGGTAGGCAGCATGGGGACGGCCAATGAGCTCGCCTTCTTCGAGGCCGAGTGCTACAAGTACTCGCCTGACCTGGTGACTCTGGCCTTCTTCCA
This sequence comes from bacterium, assembly GCA_035542695.1. Classification (GTDB taxonomy): domain Bacteria; phylum Arandabacterota; class Arandabacteria; order Arandabacterales; family Arandabacteraceae; genus DATKKY01. The sequence goes on from DATKKY010000099.1 coordinate 27,171, forward strand.
GAACGACTTCATGGAGAACATATCTGCTGATTTGTACACGCTCGAAGGCGGCAAGCTCACCAAGCATGATGCTCCCAGAACTGGATGGACCAGAATCCAGCAGGGCGTGCATTTCCTGCCCGGCTACCGGACCTTTTCAGCGAACTCCCAGCTCTTCAGCTTCATCCGCGGACGCCTGTCGGCAGTCTATCGCCGCAGCCTGAGCAAGAAGTACGGAGAGCCCGGAAATGTGACCACCGAACCCCTGAAGGGGCTGGAGCTGACCGAGGCTCTCCTGATTGCTCTGCGTGACGCCTGCACCCAGCGCGGCTGCCCGTTTGTCGTGCTTATGGTCCCCAAGGTGGATTGCAGCGACTGGACCGAGCGCACGTCACTGCTTATCCAGTACCTGAGGCAACAAGGCGTGACCGTGATCGATCCCACGTTGGAATTCAGACAGAGGAGCGCCGCTGGAAGCGTGTTGTACTATCCGCTCGACAATCATTGGACCAAAGCTGGTCACGAACTCGCGGCCGAAGTGCTTTACAAGTATGTGAAGGCGAACCCGACGCTGGCAACCCTATCGGCGACCCCCGAAGTGACTCCCGCTACTCGATGAACGCCCGCCCCGCTTCGAAGGCCTGTTCCAGGAGATCGGGACGGCCGCGGGCATCGTCGGCATTCTCCAGGCCGGCAGCAATCAACTCCCCGGAGTAGGTGAAGCCTGTCACATTACAGAAAGCCTTGATTATGCTTATCGCTGGCCGGCAAACCTTGGATTGGTCGTTGGCTCCGCAGACATAGATGGCAAAGGCCTTGTGATTCGCTCGGCGTTCGCTCGCGTCCGGATCGAAGACCTTCAAGATGGCGGCCCTGGCCCAGACGGCCTGAAACCTGTCGATCAGAGCCTTGAGTGAGCCTGGAGGACCCATGAAATAGACCGGCGTCGCGACGAGGAGATACCTGGCTTTGAGGATCTCGTCGTAGATCCCGTTGGCCCCATCCCGTATCACGCACCTTCCATCGGCGAAGCACCGGTTGTCGCCGTCGCAGGGGCTCAAGCCCAGGTCGGTCGGGATCAGGACCTTGGGTGTCGCGCCGGCGGCCTGGGCCCCTTTCAGGAACTCGCCGGCCAGCGTATCGCTGTTGCCTCGCCGGCGTGGACTTCCCAATATGGCGATCAAGTTGGTTTGAGCTTGATCCATAGATCCCTGGTGGTTAACCTATTTGTCGAGCGTACCAGCAAAGCAAAATCGAGCAAACCAGACGGCAGTTCCGAAATCGCTAGTCTGAGCCAAGGAGATCACAATGTCAAAAGGTATGTTATGCCGCTTCCCGGTGGCTGTCAGCCTGGCGGTCTTGGCCCTCCTGTGCTGGGCCGGCCTCAGCGGCTTGGAGCTTGCGGCTGCCCAGACAGGTGCTCCAGAGCCCGCCCAGTCCAGCACCTCACAAGCGCCTGCGCCAGCCACCTCGTCGACTGCCACCCCACCGGCGGCCACGTCGTCACCAGCGACCTTGTCACCAGCTACCTCCCCTTCGGCAGCGAAGCCCGATTCTGGCCCGTCGGCTCGCCAGCCCTGGGTCCCGCCGCTTGAGGCCTTCATGCAAATCGGCTCGGCCAGTTCGCCCGAAATAAGCGAGGACGGCGCCACCATTCTCTTCATATCACCCATATCCGGGGTGGACCAGGTATATGAGCTTCAGCGGACCGGCTGGCCGTATCAGCTCACCAGCTTCACCGATGGTGTCGACTTCTACGCGGCGTCATACACCGGACGGAACGTGGTCGTCGGTGCTGCCGCGGGGGGCAATGAGCAATTCAATCTCTACCTGATCGATACCGATACCGACATAGTCACGCCCCTCAAGGTGGCCGAGGGGGTGCAGCACGGCTCCCCGGTCTGGAGCCCCGACGAACGCAGCGTTTACTTCCGGAGCAACGAGGAGAGCCCAACGGATTTCTATATTTACCGGATTGACATTGTGTCGAAGGCGGTCGAGCGGATCTGGCAGCACGAAGGCTGGAACGAGCCTGTGGCGATCTCATCCGACGGCAAGAAGTTGCTGGTGTCGCACGACTACTCGAGCACCAACAACGACGTCTATCTTCTGGACATCGCCACCGGCCAGGCGACCCTTGTCACAAGCCACGAGGGCGATTACGTCTTTGACGACGCGCATCTTACCCCCGACCTCAAGTACATGTATCTGATCACCAACATGAACGATGACGGCATAAAGCGGGTCGCCCGCAAGGCTCTTCCCGCTGGCCAACTGGAGTTCCTCAACAGCGATTCCCCCTGGGATACGGAGCACATGGACCTGTCGGATGACGGCGAGTTCCTGGCCTGGGTGAATAACGTCGAGGGCTATGGCCAGATCACGGCTGTCGATCTGGTCGACACCACGCGCGCCGAGCTGAGCGAGATGCGCGGCGTGATTTCGACCGTGAACGTTGCGACCACGGGCACGATGGTGTTCACCTTTGAGAACCCGGCTGCGCCGGCAGATGTCTGGAAGTACGACATCAAGGAGGGCGACCTTGAGAAGATCACGCACTCCACCCTGGCCGGTATCGATCAGGCGCTCTTCGTCGAGCCCCAGTTGATCCATTACAAGAGCTTCGACGGTCTGGGAATCCCGGCCTTTCTGTACGTGCCGAAGGGATGGGATGGCAAGCCGATTCCCTTCATAATGGACATCCACGGCGGGCCCGAGGGTCAAGCGAGGCCGGTCTTCACGCGGCACTTCCAGTATCTTCTCTCGAACGGTTATGGGATCTTCGTTCCCAATGTCCGCGGAAGCTCGGGGTACGGGCGGGACTACATCAAGCTGGACGACTACAAGAACCGCAAGAACTCGATTCGTGACATATACGAAGGTGCCAAGTGGCTGGTGGACCACAACTACGCGCGGTTCGGGGACATAGGGATCAAGGGTGCCAGCTACGGCGGCTACGCGACGCTGGCTTCGTTGGTGGAGTACCCCGACGTATTCGGGGCGGGAATCGACGATGTCGGCATTGCCAATTTCGTGACTTTCCTGAAGAACACCGCGCCTTACCGGCGATCTCTGCGAGAGGCCGAGTACGGGCCACTCTCGGACGAGGCCTTCCTGCTGTCTATATCACCGATCACCGAGGTGGATCGGATCAAGGCCCCGCTCCTGATCGTCCACGGCGCCAATGATCCGCGCGTGCCCATTGAGGAGGCGCGGCAGATGGCGGAGGCGATCCGGGCCAAAGGCGGCGTAGTGGATACCCTGATGTTCGCGGACGAGGGCCATGGGGCCGCGAAGCTCTCCAACAGACTGATCTACTACCGGAAGATGGCGGACTTCTTCAACAAGTACCTGAAATAGCCGGCTCACCAGCCGATATCGCGCAGGTCCTTGTCACTGAGCGAGAAGTGGTGCCCGATTTCGTGGAGCAGGGTCTTGCGAATCTGGGCGTAGGTCTCCTCGCGCGAACGGCAGATCATCTCGATGTTCTTCTTGTAGAGACTTATCTTGTCCGGGAGCACTAGGCCATATTGGGTGGTCCGCCGTTTCTGGGGCACTCCTTGGTAAAGTCCGAGCAGGATGCGGCCCCGAGGCAGGCGCTGGGCCATCCCCG
>DATKKY010000100.1:0-2509 GCA_035542695.1 bacterium
AAGGCCATGGGTCTTCATGAGTTAGGAGCGATCTCGCCGGCACCAACCAGCCCGCCCCGAATTTTGTTGATTGTCCCCCCCTTGTGTGCCAACTTCTTCAAAGCAGGAGAGCCCCATGCATATTCTCAAGCGAGTCATGAAGGTCTTCAAGGACAGCGTCACGGCATTTGCCGCTCACAATTGCCTCGCCTTGAGCGCTTCCATCAGCTTCTACGCTATGTTCTCCTTCTTCCCGCTGGTCCTGCTCACGGTCTCCATATTCGCTGCGTTTGCGGGGTCCTCCGAGGAAGCCATGCGGAGGATGGCTAATCTGGTCACGGGCCTGACCCCGGTGGGAGCCAACATTGTGATGGGGTGGGTGCACGCCGCTGGCCCGAAGAAGCCCTTGGCCTGGGGACTCGGCATCGTGGCGCTCATCTGGGGCGCGAGGCATGTCTTTAATACCCTCGCCCTGAGCGCCTCCATAATCTGGGGCCGGAGGGGGTGGCGGGAGGTGCTGATGAGGCAGCTTTTGGCGCTCCTGCTGGTCGGCTTCGCGGCACTGATGCTCTTGGGCTCGCTCTTCCTGCCGGCGGTGATTGAGCGGATCGCTCACCAGGCAAGGTATGCGATTGGCGATCTCCTGATGACGAGCCTGATAGTGGTGCCCTACGTCTTTTCCCTGATTACCTTCACCACGGTCTACCTGCTTACCACTCCCAGGAACGTCCCCAAGCGCAACGTGATCCTCAGCGCTGCAATCGTGTCGCTGACTTGGGAAATCGCCAAGAACGCCTTCCTGATTTACATCCACATGACCAAGCTCAGCAGCGCCTATGGGGCGATCGGAGGGATCATAGTGCTGATGACGTGGGTGTATTGCTCGTCAGCGATCGTCCTCTGGGGGATGGAGCTGGTCGCCGCCATGGCGGTCGAGCCCCGCGAACCCACACACCTGCAGCGCAGGAAGGGTATCTTGGTGATCGACTGAGAGGAGCCGAGCTCCCTATTGCTGGCGAGTGGCGGCGCGGTTCGCCGCCGGACTGGAAGCCCGCCGGGCCAGCCGTCTGCCGGCTGCGAGCGCGATCGGCGCAAGCACGAGGAACACGGCCACCCCGAAGCTCCCCGACTTGAGCGTCCACTTGGCGACCCCCGTCATTCCCATCTCAACCCACCGCTGGAACCTGAACACGTAGATACTAGCGGCCCCGAAAGCGAGGAAGCCCGCGTAGAGAGCGGCCGCCCCCGCGATCCAAGCGCGCCTGAGGGTCTGCCGCTCGCCTGCCCTGAGGACGCTCCACACGACGTCAAAAGTGCAGCCTTCGAGAGAGATGGCTACGAGATGGCAGAGATAGACCTTGGGGACCAAGCACCTTATGATGCCAGCCAGCACGCCTGCGCCCAGGGAGCTGCCTGGCCGGTCGTACACCATCCTGGAGATCACAAGCAGGGCCATGCCTATGGCCGTCATGATGCCCGATCTGAAGGGCAAATGGAACTTGTAGAAGACGTCGCCCACGTATATCTCGGCAAGTCCCCAGACCACTCCCGTGATGAGTATGACGAGCAAGCCGACCTTCTTAGACATGCCAGCTTCCTCCTTGGCAGGCTGAGTGCGGACGTCTTGCACTCATTGTAGCAAGAGGTTCACCAGCTTGCAATACTCCGCAGTGGCATTGCCGTTCCCGTCGCTGCGGCTCAGTGGGAACGTCAGCAGGGCGGCTTTCCCGGTGCCCCAGGAATTGAGGAGACCTAGATAGAAGGGTACAGTCTGGGTGTACCGGGGCGTATTGGCCGTGCCCGGCGGGATGTAATATAGCGGTGCGGCTTCGGGTCTCGGCAGCATACAATCAACTCCGCCCCAGAGGCCTACCACCTGGATGCTATCAGGCCCAGGGGGAACGTCACTCTGGATTGTCCAATGCTTGCAGTCGAAGCTGGTGCTATTGTCCTTGACGACGACCGAGTCGATGCCGAGAATCTCCGGCCACACGGAGTCGCTCAAGGCTCCGCTGGAGCCGACGGCCCATAGGCTGGCCATCAGCAGGTGACCACCGTTTTCCACGTAGGTCTCGAGGTCCTGCTGGGCACTCGGCACGTGCAGCACGTAAGGTGCCTTGGGAGGACCCGTGTCAGGCTCATTGTACCAGATCACCAGGTCGAACATGGAGAAGAGCTTGGATAGGTTGAACGCTGAAAGCATGCCCCCGAATTTGTCAATGTCCAGCACCGAATAATCTTGCTGGCACAAATCCAGGCCACCCCTGTAGAACGCGTCCGTTGTGGAATCGCTTGATCGTCCGCCCTCATCCCCGAGGTCATCGACCAGCAGGATTCTGCCGCTTGGCTGTTTGACGTACCAGGTGTACGTTGCGACTGCGCTGGTATCGCAGCCGTAGTCCACGGCCACCACCTTGAGCGTTCGGGAGGTCTCGTATCTTCCCCCGAAGTCCGTCGGGCCCAAGGAGACCGTGGTGTCCGGTGGCGTGATCACTTTGGCGTGCGCGCGGTCGCCGTCGAGCCACGCAAG
>DATKKY010000101.1:0-8141 GCA_035542695.1 bacterium
TGTCGCAGCCGCGGCCTATGGCCGGCTTGGTGGACTATCAGCCGGGAGCCGTCGTGAGCCGGCAGGTGATAGCCAAGCCCACCGGCACGGTGACCTTGTTCGCATTTGATAAGGGTGAGGGCTTGAGCGAGCACACGGCGCCATTTGACGCCTTGGTAGAGGTGCTCGAGGGTGAGGCGGAGATCACGATCTCGAAGCGACCGCACCGCCTCAAGGCGGGCGAGGCCATCATCATGCCAGCCAACGAGCCTCACGGCTTGAAGGCGCTTGATCGCTTCAAGATGCTGCTCGTGATGATCAAGTCTTAAGCGGTACAGAGCCGGCTACTTGGCGATCACCACTTTCGCGGTAGCTGCACCCATATCGGAATCCAGCCGTAGGAAGTAGATGCCGGTCCCGAGAGATGCTCCGCGTCGGCCATCGGAGCTCCAGTCGAGGCGGTAGTAGCCCGCCTCGCGGTAGCCGCTCGCCAGATGATCGACCAGCCTGCCGTTCACATCATACAGGCTGAGACTGACCTCGGCTCCCGCGGGCACACCATACACCAGACGGCACGGCGAGGTCACCGGATTGCCGCCGGCGACATTGACCACAGCCCGGTCGGGCACGCCGGCGTACTCAGGCTCAACGAGTCCTGCAGTCGTGCCCCACAGCGTGAAATCTCCATCACTCACATCGCTTCCCTGGTTGGGGACACCGTCATACGCCACGACTCTTATCCTCGCTGCGTGAGTGCTCACATCAGGCACGGTCCAGATATAGGATGAGTCGTTGGGCTCCCCCGCAGCAATAGTGTCGGGGAAGCTGGCGCCCCCGTCGCTGGACAAGAGGATAGTGACCGACGTCACCCGCGCGTTGTCCGCGGCACTCCAGAGTATCTCGTACTGCGTGCCATACTCGATGGTTTCTCCGCCGTTCGGGGAAGTCACGACCACGACCGGGGGTTCGGGGTCTCGCATCACCGCCGGTACGACCTTGAAGGCCTCGTCACCCGCGAACCGCATGCAGGAGTTCACCCCACACGGAGGATAGTCCGCATTGGCGTGATCGAATGCAGCCCGCACGGTCATCCCCTGGTTCATATAGCTGAACATCGCGCCCTGCCAGCTCAAGGACCAACCCCAACACTCGTCGCACTGGATCTCGGACATACCGCAATAGCCGACGGTCGCCGTGTTTTCGAGGGAGCCCTTTCGGAACCCGTATGAGAAGCTGCCGGAACCGAGCTGGCACATACCGTCGCAGCTCGCAAGAAAAGTGAAAGGCATCTTCGCATAGTTGCCAATCCAGGCACTGATCTTGAAGGCCGGCAACCCCTGCCAGGAGCCGTTCTCACAGCCGTAGTTAAAGGTCGAGTAGTCCCCGTGAGCTATTTCGAAGAACATGGCCGTCTGGTCGGACTTGACGTGGCCGCGGATCTGCTCCAGGGTCGGGTAAATCACGCTCTGTGTGCCGTAGCCCATAGTGGTGAACCAGGACGCAGCGTTCCGCGACCAGGCTTGCCAGTCGGTCGTCGGCGGGCAGTCGGTGGGGCCGGTGAACGAGAAGGCCGTGTAGGGCGGCGGCACTCCATAACCAAGCAGCTCGCCTGTCAGAGCATCGATCACGGTGATGCGGAGTTCGCCGCCCTGGCGGCTCCGCACGACCCAACACGGATCCTGCGGCACGGGCTTCAAAGGAAGCACCGCGGACTCAGGAGATATGATCACGAGCCGTGAGGACTGGATCTCGCCGGCCGCCATCGCCTCCGCGACCTGTCTAGTAATCGAGATCGGCGGCAGATGCTCCGGCAGATCATCGCGCCAGTGGGTCTTCTTGGCGAGCAACTGCTTGGTGCCAGCGTCAAACTGGTAATTGATGTAGTCGCCCTCTACGGCGGCGCTGTCGATGGCTCTCTGGTGGAAGTAGACTACCCTACCGGCTACCTCGAATTCGTCGAAATGCCTGCTGGACGGTTCGAGGCCGCTGAGAAGATCCTGGGCCAGGGTATCAGTAACACCTGCAGCGAGAATGGCAACGACGCAAACCAGAACAAAAGCCCGCAGCTTGCCGAGGGGGAACAGCATCGAGACCTCCTTATCGCTGGCTCCTACCGTACACGCCTGGGACTCGCCGAACCTACCTGGCGACGACCACCTTCGCTGATCGTGCGCCGGCCTCGGCATCGAGTCTTATGAAGTAGATGCCGGCACTCAGGTGACCGGCGCGTCGTTCGAATTCGCTCCAGGCAAGCGAGTTGTAGCCAGCCTGGCTGGTGGTGTCAATGAGATTTCCCAGCACCCGCCCGCTCACATCATACACAGCAATCCGCACCCGCATGGGTGAAGGCACGCCGTAAACTATCTGGGACGCGGCCGTGACCGGGTTTCCTTCGGTCACTCTGAGGGTGACCTCGCGAGGCACACTGACCGCATCAGGTGTCACTCCTGACATCGAACCCCACAGCACAAAGTCGGCATCGCTCGCATCCACGCCTTTATTGTGCGCCGCATCGAAGGCCTCGACCTTGATCTTCGCAGTCTTGGAATCAAGATCATCGACCGTCCAGAGGTAAGAACCGTCATTGGCCTCGCCAGAAGCAATGGTCTCGGGATAGGTCACTCCTCCATCGGTCGAAAGGTAGATATCCACTGAGGTCACGCCGACGTTGTCGGTGGCGTTCCACCGGACATCGTACTGCGTTCCATGAACCAGAGTCTCTCCACCGTTGGGAGAGACCACTGCCACGGTGGGCGGAATCGCGTCCGGGGCTGCGTTGGTGCAGGCGGCGACCGAGAAGTCGTCAATCGCGGCCTCGACAATCGAGCCTGGGGCATTGTCCTGCGCAATGAAGCGCACCTTCATCTGGCTCGTGAGGGCGACGAAGTCCTCGAGGTAGAACTCCTGCTTGTTCCAGGTGCGATCGCTGTACGGCAGAGTCTCAAGGTTGGTCCAGGTCGTCCCATTATCGCTGGACACATCCACCACAAAGTCATCATCATTGGGAGCCGATCCCGTTTCGCTCGCGTACCATCTCCAGTAGGTGAGCAGCGCCGAATTGCGGCCCGCCAGATCAATCGTGGGGCTGGTGAGCGTCGTCTTGCCCCCATCCACGTCCATCGCACCTTGAGCTCCACCTACCGCACCCTGGCCAGTCACGAAGCACATGGTGCCCGGAGCCGCAGTGTGGTCATCCTCGGGCTGCACCGGCTGGTCTCCCCACCAGGTTCCAATGGGATCAACCCGCGTCCAAATCCCCGTGGTCGCATTGTCGCCCGCGGCGCTGGTGCTCCACCCCTTATTGGTCTCGAAGTCGTCCGCGAACACAGTCGCCAGCTCGCCGGCCGGCACTTTTAGGTTGATCGTCGAGGTGCCCTGCGTGGAAGTGACCACCATCTGGAAGCTCAGAGCTCCGCACGACGGCCCGGCCCCTGTCAGCGCAAAGGCGAAATGCGGGGCGTCCGATTGCATGGTGGTGCCTTTGGGTATATCGGCGTAGGTGGCCAGGCTGTCCGTAACCGTAACGCCGGCAGTCAGACATCTCAGCTTGGCGCTCACATTGGTAGCCGTGGTCGCCCCGATGTTGAGGATGGTGATCGGGAATGTGATCGGCTCGCCAATATCGATGAAGCCGTCGTGATCGCCGCCGCCATCATCGATCACGTGCGAGACGTGGAAGAAGTGAACCGTCTGGCCAGGCGTGTAATTCAGGGCTTCGGCGCCGTAGCCGATCTGTGAGGACCCGTACTTTATGTACATGTATCCGTTGATGCCCCAGGCAGGCCCCCAGCTGTTCTTGATGATCCAGGCGCCCTGACCGCTGCACTGGGTATCGTCCCAACCAACTATCAGCACGCCATGATTAAGGTCGGTGCAGTTATCCTGGAAGCAGCCTCCCGTGTATGTCTGGAAGCCGCTGCAAACCGCTATTCCGGAGGCCACAGGCCCGTCGAGCAACGCGGTCTTGATGGCGTTGACGGTGTTATCAACCGCGTAATAGCCATCGAGCGTCGCTGCGACGTCGCACGAGCTCTGGGTGCAGGCATCGGTATCCACCTCGTGGTAAGGCATGCACGGCTCCCGGACAGCGCCGTGACTGATGAACATGTCGTAGGCAGTTTCCATCCAGCCGCCGTCGCAGTTGTCCCCGACGGTGTTGCATGACAGCACCGCCTGCTCCGAGAGATTCTCCTCAACCCCGCTGTAGATCAGTATCTGGGATTCGAAAGCTGCTGTCGCGCAGAAGTCCCAGCAGCTCCCGCAGTTCCCCTGGTTCTTGATGGGGGTCACGCCACCCTGGGTGCGCCAATCGAAGGCTGATGGAAAGGCCATGCCGGGGATCTCTTCGATCATCCTGCCTTCTCTCCTGGCCTCGGCGCGTCTCGCCTCGAGATCCGGTGGAATCCGGAGGCCGCAGAGCCGCTTCATCTCTTCGTCGGTGAGATTGGAGACTGAGGTCACCCCAGCCGTCCAGGTGTAACCCCGCTCAGCAATCATCTGCCGGACGGCATCAATCCGGTCGAGTTCGGCCTGGGTGGGCTGGGCAGAAGCTCTTGCGACAAGACCAATTGCGAGGATAACTGTAACAATAACAATGCGTTGCATTCGGGCGCCCCTTTCCGGCCAGGAGCCAGGCTCTCCCTTTGGAATCGCCGGCCCAAGGGGCAGACGAGGTATCCTTTACCATATCCATTATATCGCATTCGGCAGGGGGCTTCAAGCTATTTGGCGTCGGGCATGTGGAGCAGGTAGCAGCGCAAGGCGAGGTGGGGAAGCTACAAAAAGGCCTGCCGTAAGGCAGGCCTGTGAAGCAAGTGGAACCCGATCGACGCTACATATTTCCGCCAAAGAGTGGAGGTTGCTCTGGCTCCTCGGGCGGAGGTGCCGGCTTGTGCATCGGCGCCTTATGCTCGATTTGGGCAACGGGACCCCGACGAGTGGCCTCCTCCCGGTAGGCGTTCTTCGCAAGCGCCGAGACGATCAAGAGCAGCACTATGATCAGGGTGCCCAGGACCAGACGGCCCTTGTGCACGCCCTGCTCGGCAAATCGCCGCTGCTTCGCTCCCGGCAAGCGCTTCACTTGCGTTGGCTTCCCGGCTTTCATGCTTCCCTCCACGATGAAGGATGAGGCTCAGGGGCATCGACCCTGAACACGCTGGTCAGCGGATAGTACGGAGGAGCCATGCCCCTCCGGTCGTATCTAAAATCTCGGCCGTAGCCGGTCTGGTTGCCGTGCGCATCAAAGGTGCCGAAGGCCCCGTAGTAACGCTGCACGCACCCGCCTCTCAAGTGAACCTGGCCGCGATAGGAGCCGTGGTCGTAGTTATCAACCTCAAATACCCCGTGCGCACCCGTCGCGATCACATAGGCATCCATAAGGAGGTTCGAGGGTGCGGTAGTGGCTATCCGGACGTTACCCGCCGAGGAGTAGAGGCCCAGCACCGACTGTGAGCCATCATACTGCTCGTAGGTGATATCGCGGTCAACCGTTATGTCTCCAGTCGCGGCGATGGTGAGCTTAGTATCCTCCTCAACGGCCGCCGGAGGGTTGCCACCGACCCGCGCCCCGCCACCCAAGTTACTGATGCTGCCTGTCGTGTAGGCTATGCCTCTAGGCAGACCGGCATAGAAGACCGAGTCAGTCGTGCCCGTATAGACCTTGGTGCGACTGTGGACCTTGTCGAGCACGATGCGTTTGGTAATCCCGTTCTGGTCGGTCATCTGGTACTGCTGGTAGCCGGCGGCATTGAGCGACAGCCGGAAATTGGTGGCGTTGCCTTGGATGTAGATTCCGCCGTTCACTACCGAGCCGCTGTGCGGCACGTATATTCCGTTGGGCACCGGATTAGGATCCGATGGGTCGAGCCCCAGCATCAGCCTCCTGGTCGCGAGTGGTACGGCGGTCGTGTCGACTGCAGACAGGCCCAGGGCCGCCCGCTCCTGGCTGAAGGAGTTGCTCGGGAGATCTATCCGACTGACGCCTCGATGGAAACCGCCGTAGAAGTTGGGAACGTCGATGTTGCCGTTTCGGTCCGCATCAAGATCCCTGGTATGCCCGTTGTTGTAATAGGACGCCTTTTGGTTGACGGAGGTGACAAGATCCTCGAAAGTCGGGAATTGAGCGAAGCGTAGCTTGTCGTTGGAGTGCACGCGACCGTCGAAATGCCCGCTGGTATAAAACCATATCTGGGAGCCATCGGGCATCAGATGGATGTCGGTAAAGATCAGGAAGTCAGCGAAAGAGCCTCGGGAAGCGCTCAATCGAAGATTGCCTTCGGAGATCACGTTCTTTTCGCCACCCAGAACTCCAGTTCCCTGCGCGACCGACCGGTAGTGGAAGTTGAAGGTCTGGCTGGTCGACACCAGCTGGCTATCCACAAAGGTGAAGGTCGTCGCAACGCTAAGATGGAGATCATCGTCTTCGAACGCGAGGCCAGTCGATGGGAAGAAGTGAGTGGGGTCGGTAATGATCGCACCGGTGCCGGGCCAAACACCTCTAAGGCTCTCCATCTTGGCCTGGCTGAAGGTGGCCATCTGCTGCTTGGCGACCTCGATAGCAGCATCAGCCCTATAGAGGGACTGCGACGCCGCCCGCTCGTTCTGGGTAATGCCCTTCTCACTGATCGACACGGCCACCACTGCCAGAGCCATGCTGGATATCACCAGGGCCAGGGACATCGCTATCAACAGGGCCACACCCGATTGGTCTTTGAGTTTCGCGCAGATCATGTTACATACACCTCGGTTTAGCTGAAGATACAAGCCTGGTTACGTGGCGTCCGCCTGGCTCGTCGGACGCAGCTTCAATCGTGATTATCACGTTCTTGATTAGCATCGGGTTGGCAGGCATGGTGACCACTGAGCGGTCCTGCATCTCGTAGCTGAGTTCCATCGCATTGACATAGTCGCTTATCACCCGCGGTTCACTGTCTCCCACCTGCCGCATAATGGTCACGCAAGTCGAATCTCCACGATCCAAGTAGTAGGTTATGACCGACATCTTGACCACCCGGCTACCGACCGCATAACCTCCCGGAGGCCAGGGCCTGTGCCCCGCAGTATTGTTGTAAGATGCGCTGGCTTCATGCGAGAAGCGTTTGGTCCCCCCGTCCACAGCTGTGATCTCAAAGAGGTCGGCAAACGACCCATTGGTGACGACGATCAGGTCCCCAACGGCAAAGCCGGTGGTATCTCTAACGCCTATGACGGAGGATGCATTTGCCATGGCGGTAAGCAGCGTGGTTTCCGTATCACCCGGCTTCTCAAGCAAGGTGAACTTCTCGTATCGATGGCCAATGCTGTCGGGCGTGACGGGGTAAATGATCACCGAGTCCCCCGAAGAAGTGGATGTGACCACGGGGATAGACACTCCGCTGCCAGCCATCCTGATTTCGGAGACGATGAAGTCGAGAGCGCAGCGGGCGTTCTGCCTGGACTCGATCACATGGCTGGAGACTTCACGGGCCTTCTCATCCTTCCGCAAGAACGAAAGCAGCACCCCCAGAGCGACCACCATCGTAAGGCTGGCGATCATCATCTCGATAAGCGTGAAGCCGCGGTTGTTGCCCAGCTCCCTGAGCGTGCCCGGCGTGCGTGTGCGTGATCTCAGTCTCATGCTACCCTACCTTCCAGCCTGCGCAATTACGGTCGACAGCGAAACGCTCTCTTGCCTTCTGGATTGCCACGAGACGGTGACTTCTACCAGTTTGCAGCCTGTTATGGGTTCATCGTCGGTCACTTGCCAGGTCCTCTCGTAGACGCCGTCTAGCGGGTTGAGATCATCATCATGGGTGTACCCATGCTCTAGGTCGGCCGAATCGTAGGCGAGCATCTGAAACTCCTCCAGCTTCTGCTGGCAGAGCTGCACCGCCTTGGTCACCGAGCCCGACTTGCCGACGTCCCTCATAGCCAGAGGGAAGACCACGGACAGGCCGATGATCCCAATGGACAGGACGGTCAGAGCCACAATGACTTCGATAAGAGTGAAACCTTGCTCGCTTCTCGTGAAGATGTGCATCATCATGGTCATTCCACCTTGCACGTGCCGCTCGGTCGTATGAGAACCGTCCGGGACGTGTGCTCTCCGGTCACTATCAGTTGGCCACCTGCCGTTCCGGTCTTGAGGCACCCGGCCGGCATAAAGATAGCTGCATCAGTGGGGT
>DATKKY010000102.1:0-5105 GCA_035542695.1 bacterium
CAAAGCCTACGGGGGTAAGCGGCCATGACGCTGACAACGTCGGTACGCGTGGTGACCTCTCAAGACTGACCGCACGTAAATCCTCACAGCGTCCCGCACCACCGCGCCTTGGGACACCCACCCAAGGTCATTGCCCGCTAAGGGTATCAGATTGCATCTATTGCGCTTCCGGCGCGCAACTGCGGTTTGGTCCTGACATCCTCTGGCGTCGTGTTCACAGTGAGCGTGCTAGCGGCCGCGGTCGTCTCCAAGGGTCAAGGTGGGGAGTGTGTCCGGACAGTGACCGTACCCAGACCATAACGGTGGCCTGCGCCTCTCCAGCACGGGGAACCCGCTGAAGGAGCCACTGCATTCAGGGGTTTGATTGCGATCGCGCAGCCGTGATGGATGCTTCTCGAGCAAGACCGGGCAGCCGTCGGCCAGTCCGGCTTGACCCCCAGCGTGGGCAGCGATATGCTGGCGTGGTCCAAAGGTCGACCGGGATAGGGGAGGTCCGTATGAGAATCGCTGCTATGCTCGCTTCGGTGCTGTTTGTGCTCGCCGTGCTCGCCTCGTTGATCCCGCTCGTGGCTGTCGCCCAGCCCGGCGACTATTCCAGCCTTACGGCGGAAGCCAGGGCCAGGTACTTTAATGAAGAATATACCCAGGCCCTGGAACTCTATCGCAAAGCCTTCGCTATCGGGAAACCGGGCCTGGCGGACCTACGCTATGCCGCCTTCTGCGCGGCTCAGGAGGGGCAGACTGACCAAGCATTCGCCTACCTCGAGGAGGGAGTTCCTGCAGGCATGGCAGGGAGCGAATGGTTGGAGCAGCTCGAACGCGACCGCGAGCTGGCCAGGCTCAGGCCGGATCCGCGTTGGAAGAACCTCCAGGCCGCGATGCTAAAACGCGGAGTGGAGATTGAATCCTCTTTCCCCGAAGCGCGAGCCGAGGGCACTCTGATAGACCTGCCGGCCCCAGTCCTCAAGGGCTCAGTCTCGGTAGAGGAGGCTCTTCATAATCGTCGTTCGATCAGAGTCTATGCGGATACGACGCTTGCGCTCGCTGAAGTCTCGCAGATCCTCTGGGCGGCGTACGGTATCACCGAGCCTGCCGGCGACGGCCACGACCACCACCGCGGGGGACTTCGGACCGCGCCATCGGCCGGTGCCTGCTATCCGCTGGAGATCTACCTGGTTGCCAGGCGGGTGGACGGCCTCGCACCCGGGGTTTACTGGTACAAGTCGGAAACGCACCAGCTGATGTCTACGCCTGGAGGAGACCGCTGGGACGGCCTTGCTGACGCAACGCTCGGCCAGGGTCACTTCAAAACCGCCGCCGCTGCGATCGTCTACTCGGCGATCTACGGGCGCACCACCTCGGTGTACGGCGAACGCGGCCGGGAGCGATACGTCTGCATGGATCTTGGGCATTCGGGCGAGAACGTTTACCTTGAAGCCTATGCCCTCGGGATCGGGACTTGCGCGGTCGGATCCTTCATGGATCTCAACGTGAAACAGGTGATAGGCATGACGCGGCCCGAAGAGCCTCTCTACATAATGCCGCTTGGCAGGATGCGGTCTAACGAGTGATGTGGCTTCGCCGAGCACATTCGAGTCCCACACCACCGCGCCCCCGGACACCTGAGCGAGGAGCCAGTTGCATTCCAATGTCTTCGTGCGGGGCTTGCCTCCCTCCTACGCCTGTGGGATCCTGTTCAATCTTGGGGTAGGCCCCTCGGTTCGCCCCGCGAAGGCACCTGAGTCGCACGAGCCTGCGCGGGATAACCTTGCTTTGAGGCACCAATTGTGATACAATACTGCTGCTCCTGAGATGCTGTCTGGACGATGCGAGGAGCAATTGGTCAGCGCCCCGACGGGATTCTGCTGAGCAAGCAAGGCCTGAGACCCGCGAGCGAGGCTTGGGCCGTTTCCCACATCCGACCGAGCCGGGGCAGGAGGTAGTCAAAGTGCCTGGCTTGAGACAGTCCGTGAGACCGTCCCTCTCGCGAGCAAGCCTCGCGCTCATTCTCCTACCACTGCTTTCGGGCCATGCTCTTGCACATTGGTCCCGGGACGTCCGCATCTCAAACGACTATGCGTATTCGTACTTGTCTTCAAACAACGCCCGGTGTGTCGCCTATGATACTCAAGGGCACGTTCATGTGGTGTGGCGAGATATGCGAGACACCAACTGGGAGATTTACCATAGGGAATATGATGGCGTGAATTGGGGCCCGGAGGAACGCCTGACGACCAACGGGTACGACTCTATCTTCCCGGCCATAGCAGTTGACGGTAGCGCGAACGTGCATTTGGTATGGGCGGACGACCGAGACGGCAACTATGAGATCTACTACAAGCGTTATGACGGCGTTAGTTGGGGACCAGACCAGCGCCTAACGAACTCCAAGGGCGACTCGAAGTATCCCTCGGTGGCCGTGGATAGTCCTGGGAACGTGCACGTGGTTTGGTACGACAACCGAGACGGCAACTATGAGATCTACTACAAGCGTTATGACGGCGTTAGTTGGGGACCAGACCAGCGCCTGACCAACGATGGCGGTGGTTCTTACAACCCAGCAGTCGCGGTGGATGCTTACGGGAATATTCACGTCGTGTGGTATGACACTCGGAGCGGCAACTACGAGATCTATCACAAGGTGTTCAATGGTGTCAGTTGGGGGGTGGATAGGCTGCTGACCACATTCGGGAGCTCTGCCTACTGGCCGTCCGTGGCGGCGGACGGTCACGGCAATGTATACGCGGTGTGGAATGACAACCGGAACGGCAACTTCGAGATCTACTACAAGGTATACGACGGTCTGAGTTGGGGGCCAGATGAGCAGCTTACGTTCAGCCCCGGGGGATCTATGGCGCCTTCGGTGGGGGTGGATAGCAGCGGTGATGTGCATGTGGTGTGGAGAGACAACCGGCTAGGCTACGACTCGATATACCACAAGGTGCTTAGCGGCGGCGCGTGGAGCGCTGACGAGCTCTTGACGGGGACCGGGGGATCCCCGTCGATCGCGGTAGAACCGGGTGGAGATGTGCACGTTGTCTGGGATGACAACCGGACTGGGGACTTCGAAGTTTACTACAAACGGTGGTACGCCAGGGATGTGGGAGCGCCGGTTGTCCTCTCGCTTTCGCCCGGAGAGGCGGGCAATATGTATCCGGTCAGTGCCGTGGTGACGGGGACGGGCTTCTGGGGGTGTCCCCTTGTGCAATTGAGACAGGCAGGCCAGCCCGACATTAACGCGCAGAACGTGGTCGTTGTGTCCTCTGACTATGTCACATGTGATTTTGATCTGATGGGAGCGTCGGCCGGTGAGTGGCAGCTTCGGGTGGAGAATCCTGATGCGCAGGATGGAATGCTGGATAATGCGCTACTGGTGTTCGATACGCCGTGGGGCGAAGAGGAGCGCGTCACGGACAACGTATACCTATCATCAACGTCGGCCAACGGGGCGAGATGTGTTGCGCGGGAGATGACAGGCGCAGTTCACACTGTTTGGTATGACATGAGGGACGGCAACCCCGAGATATACTACCGTGAGTGGGATGGGACGGCTTGGGGCGCGGAGACGAGGCTGACTGCAGACGGGGGCTCCTCAGAGAATCCATCGATTGCACTAGGCATCGGCGGCAAACTCCATCTGTGCTGGGAGGACAACCGTGATGGCAATTGGGAGATTTACTACAAGATGTGCGACGGCGGGATATGGGGCGGAGATCAGAGGCTTACTATTGGTGGTGTGGCATCCGAGTCCCCGTCGCTCGCGGTCGATGTGTCCGGAAATCCCTTTGTTGTGTTTCAGGACTCCCGAGCTGGCAACTTGGAGATATACTGCTTGCGGTGGGGTGGTTCGGGGTGGATAGAAGAGAGGCTCACTGATGACCCGGCCGTTTCGGAGTGCCCCACGGTGGCATCAGATAGCAGCGGCAATACCTTCGTATTCTGGGAAGATACCAGGGGTGGCAATAGCGAGATCTACTGCAAGATGTGGGACGGCGTGTCGTGGACACAGGACACTCGGCTGACTTCGACGCCGGGAACCTCGACGAAACCGACCGCTGGTTGCGACAATCTTGGCCGGGTGATGGTGGCGTGGGAGGAATACACGGAGACCGTCAAGGCGATAAACGCGAAGTTGTATGATCACGGCACTTGGACCGATCTTGGCCAGGTCTGCGAAACCGGAGAGAACCCAAGCGTTTGCGGTGATGGCAAGGGCCGGTTCTTGCTTGTGTGGCAAGATTACTATGGTGGGAGACAGGCCATATTCTTCAAGCCGTACGCGACCACGTGGACACCGCCTATCCGCCTCACGCTGGCCGGAGGCCCATCAGTGCAGCCCTCGGTCGCTGCGGACGCCTGGGGGAGAATTGCGGTTGTATGGCAAGACTCTCGGGATCAGAACATGGAAGTGTACGCAAGGCGGTGGGAGGGGGCCTTCAGTACTGCTGGAATAGAGCGCTTTCAGACAGATGGTCTGTCCCTTGGTCTGATCAATGTCAGGCCTGATCCCGTGACATCATCCGCGGAGATTCTCTTCTCAGTCGATTCGAAGGCGGCAGTAACGCTATCTATGTACGACGTGAGTGGGCGGCTGGTATGGACTCAACCGGCGAGTGTTCTTGATCCCGGCCTTCATAGCGCGTTTTGGAACGGGAGTGATCTTTCCGGCAGGCCCGTATCGCCCGGGGTGTACTTTCTGAGAGTCGAGGCCGGGATCGAATCGGTCCGCGCGAAGGTGATAGTCCTGAGGTAGAGCAGCGATAGACGGGAGCCGCATGAATATCGCCTGCTCCCCCGCTGTACTGCGTGAGAATCCCCGTCAGGCCGACCGGATTCTTGTAAGATGCCACAGTGGGGCGCCCCAGGACACGTGCCCGAGGAGCCAGTTTGTATCAAAGATAGGAGCCTGCTTTGTTAGGGTTATGTCTTTGTTCATGAGTCAGCCCTTGAGTCCGTAGTACTTCCGCCCCAACCACAGGGCCACGTTCACAAGGCCTATCAGTGCCGGCACCTCCACGAGCGGCCCTATGACCGCTGCGAAGGCTGCACCGTGGTTGATGCCGAAGGTTGCGATCGCCACGGCGATCGCCAGCTCGAAGTTGTTG
>DATKKY010000103.1:0-3866 GCA_035542695.1 bacterium
CTCCGACAACGGGATAATGTGATCGACTTCATACCCTGGCGGCACTCGCCTGTACCCATGCGCTCTTAGAAACGCCTCTTTAGCACTCTCGCTCCGTTCGACCTTCGGCTCTCCTGTGGTCTTGTAAGTTTGGCCCGGCTCATACTTGGTGGCATAAGAGTGCGACCGATGATGCCTAACATGCAGAGCCGTGTGGGATCTCGAATGATGTGACCTGCTCGAGTAATGGGTTCCCTTGCCAAGGAGCGCGCTGGGACAGAGTACCAGGGCGAGGAGCGTGATGATCAGGATCAGTCTTCGCATCATGACTGCCCCCTTCCGTTAGAGCGGCGAGAGTCCAGCCATTTGGCGGTAGGTCGAACTGCACGATCTGGCGGTGGCTGGCTCTCCTCCTAAGTATCCTATGCCTGATCGGGGGTTAGGGCAAGTGCGCGCTTCCACGCTCGATGCCGGGCTCGAACGGCCGAGTGTCACTGACCTGCCCGCTGGAGCGGTCCAGGGACGGTACTAGTGAGACGAGGGATTGAGTCAGTGCGCGGTCCGCTAGACCGGGAAGGTCAATGCGCCCGCACGCCGGGCTTGCTTCGTCGCGCGTGGCTGCTATAATAACAGTCCCTCATGGAACTCCTCAGGTATTACATCCCCGCCTCCACTTGACCTGAATCCATGCGAAATGGAGGTCTGTGCCATGCTCGCCAAGGTGCTGAGTTCTACGGTGGTGGGAATCGATGGGATGCTGATTGAGGTAGAAGTGGATGTCTCCAATGGGTTGCCGACCTTCGCCATTGTGGGGCTGCCCGGGGAGGAGGTACGGGAGAGCCGCGACCGGGTGCGGGCTGCACTCAAGAATAGCGGGCTTGAGTTCCCTGCCAAGCGGATCGTGGTGAACCTGGCGCCGGCAACGGTCCGGAAGGAAGGTGGCAGTTTCGATCTTCCGATTGCTGTAGGACTCGCCATCGCGAGCGGGCAGATCAAGGCCGAGCCGGTAGCGGGTGGCGGCTATCTTCTCTTGGGCGAGCTCTCGTTGGATGGGAGTCTCAAGCCTACGCGGGGCATCCTCTCTATGGTGGCAGGAGTGGGGAGCAGCAGCCTGGCTGGCGTGATTGTCCCGAAGTGCAATGCGCGCGAAGCCGCAGTCTGCACGGAGGGTCCCGTCTTCGGGGTCGGCGCCCTTGCGGAGGTGTTTGGTGTGGTGAGTGGCAGCCTGCGTCCCGCGCCTGCGGTCGCGTCGCGCGAGGTTGGGCCGTCCGATGGACACTACGACGTCGATTTCTCCGAAGTCCGCGGCCAAGAGCACGCCAAGCGGGCGATCGAAGTGGCTGCCGCTGGAAACCACAATCTTCTAATGATCGGCCCGCCGGGCAGCGGCAAGACCATGATTGCCCGGCGCCTTCCCACCGTCCTGCCGTCGCTTTCGGTGGCGGAGGCGATCGAGACAACCAAGATCTTCTCGGTCGCCGGCCTGCTGTCGCTGGATGGGCTGCTGGCGCGAAGGCCGTTTCGTTCCCCTCATCACTCAATCAGCGACGTGGCATTGGTGGGCGGTGGCCGCGTGCCCCATCCGGGCGAGGTCAGCCTGGCGCATCACGGCGTGCTCTTTCTCGACGAGTTCACCGAGTTCAGGCGGAGCGCTCTGGAAGTGCTGCGCCAGCCGCTGGAGGACCGCGTAGTAACCATATCCCGGGCCCACTCTTCAGTGACCTATCCGGCCAACTTCATGCTGGTGGCGGCGATGAACCCCTGCCCCTGTGGCAACAAGACCGACCCGCGTAAGGAATGCCGGTGCAGCGTCGGGGACGTGGAGCGCTACCGCCGCAAGATCTCAGGGCCGCTTCTGGATCGGATCGATATCCATATCGAGGTGCCGCCCGCAAGGTACAGCGAGATTGCTGGTGAGGGCTCGAGCGAAAGCTCGGAAGCAATCAGAGAACGCGTGAGGCGGGCGCGGGCACTCCAGCAAGACCGCTTCAGCCGCGACCCGGGGATCTTCACCAATTCCCAGATGCTCTCCCGACAGATGAAGCAGTTCTGTCGCCTGGATGCGCGATCAGCGGACCTGCTCAAGGCCGCGACGACTCGGCTGGGGCTAAGTGCCCGATCCTATACCAAGGTCCTCAAAGTGGCACGGACAATCGCCGACTTGGAGGGAGTTGACGGCATCGAAACTCGCCACGTGGCCGAGGCGATCCAATACCGCAGCCGCGATTACAGCTGACCTGGCCTACTTCAGGCGGTAGCGCCCACTCTGCAGGCGCTTGCGCGCGAACTCGTAGTACCGTTTGACAACCTCGAACCCCAGATATCGCCGTCCCAAGGCCTTCCCCACGACCGCGACCTGACCCGATCCAAGAAAAGGGTCCAGCACCACATCGCCCGGGGCACTCGAATAGGCCAAGATCTTCTCGATAAGCTCTCGCGGCAGCTTGGTGGGCGTCTTCTTGTCACCATGCCAGTATTCGCGCTTGATGGTCCAGACATCCTCCTTGTCCCGGTAGTGGAGGCTCCGCCCCGATCCATCGCGCGCGGCCTTAGCGAAACGCGCGAAAGGATAGAAGACCCGCTTGCGCTCGTTCTTGCAAACATACAGGCAATGGTAGTGGGAAGCTACGAACCTCCGCTTGGTCACAACTCCAAATTGGTACTTCCAGATGATGTGATTGACTACCACGAACCCGACCGCCTCGAGCGCATTCAGGATGTCCTTGAGATTGTTCCAGCCGGAGAAGACATACATGCTCCCTGAAGGCTTGAGTACTCGGTGGACTTCGCGCATCCAGGCGAGGGTGAAGTCGTAGTAGCGGGTCTGGGGGATCTCGCTATAGCCCTCAAGCACACGGGACGCCGTTCGGTTGTAGTTGGCGCGCTTGGCCCTGAATTCGATCGCGAAGGGAGGATCGGTAATCACCAGGTCAACCGTGCCGCCGCGAATGCGCTTCATCCCCGTGATGCAATCTTCGTTGTAGATCTGGTTCATACCGCCCGCGATTCTATCCTCTGCTCGTGGCGCCGGCAAGCGCAAACCCGCGAAGGGTCCACGCGGCCGACGACGCGGCGCCTGCAGTTTTTGCTTAAGTCAATCTTGGGCCTCCCCGATAGATATGCTGTCAATAGAACGCCAAGGGGGCTCACAATGTCTCATCTCAAGCATGCGACTCGGAGCGGTGGCCATCTCTCGCAAACCATACCTGGATACAAAGGCTACTCGGGCTCCAAGGTCGCCCAAAGGACCGACCGTATCTTCTCGGAGGACATTCTCTCTAAGCTGAGCGAGGCGGTTGCGACATCATCCCGAATCAGGCGTCACGCTGGAATCAGCCTGGACGCCGACATGATCTCAAGTCTGGCAACAATCGAAGAGAAGGCTGAGAATCTGGCCCAGATGGTCGCCGAGACTGCCTTTGATGAGGGTGCGGGCTCGCCAGAGCACGGCATGAGCGGCCAGGTGGTGAGCTTGGACTCCTCGATCCTGGAAAAGATCGGCAGCGTCAATCAGGCGCTTTCGACTATGGACCTCGAGGGTGGAACCGGGGTCACCGGAGATGACCTGGATTCGATCTCGGACCTGCTGGACGATCTCAAGAACTTGATCAAGCGGCGCGGCACAATACTTAACAGCAAATAAGTTTGGCCCCGGATAACGCGAGCGGCAGCTGGCTTCAAGCCTTGGCTGCCGCTTCCTTTATTAAGGCCAGCGCAATTTCATTGCGCTGGATCTCGTTGGTTCCCTCATAAATCTGGGTGATCTTGGCGTCCCGCATCATCTTCTCGACGGGATGGTCGTGCATGTAGCCGCGGCCCCCGAATATCTGGATCGCTTTGGTGGTCACCCGCATGGCGACATCGGACGCATAGACCTTGGCCATCGC
>DATKKY010000104.1:0-2823 GCA_035542695.1 bacterium
GAAGGTGTCGTTGACAGACACGGATATCTAACCGTACCGCCCCCCAGCGTGAGGTTTGGTTTGGAAACAACCAATCTGCTGGGCCCTGGGCTTCGTCAAGCGCAGAGTGTCCGTCCGGCCAACCGCGTCCTTGACGCCTCGGGCGGCGATCGGTAACGGTCTCGATCCGCCAACGGCCATGTGATCGCCCGACGCCGAGGCACCGCGGTCGACCTCGACCGGGTAGGTTCCACCATCGACCAGCTCAGTCGGCCTGGTCACCTTCGACTATCGCAGCTGCCTCGCGCATTGCCTGCCAGCGGTCCGGCAGAAGCTCCTCGATCCGGCGGGCGGGATGAGTGCTGAGACGACTCAGCACGTCGGTCAGATAGGCCAGCGGATCAACCTTCAGGTTCTTGCACGTGGTGCACAGACTCATCAAGATCGCCGCTGTCCTGCCGCCAGCTTTGCTGCCGGCAAAGAGCCAGTTCTTCCGGCCAATGGCCACCGGCTTCATCGCCCGCTCACTGGCCCCGTTGTCGATCTCCAGGAACCCCGCTTCCAGGT
This sequence comes from bacterium, assembly GCA_035542695.1. Lineage (GTDB taxonomy): Bacteria > Arandabacterota > Arandabacteria > Arandabacterales > Arandabacteraceae > DATKKY01. The sequence continues at coordinate 547 of DATKKY010000104.1, forward strand.
ACCGCTCCAGGGCGCCCCAGTGGTTCAGCGCGTAGCCGATCGCCTCGCCGATGGGACTCTTGGGCAGGACTTTCTGCTGTTCGTCGTGGTCTAACCACTCCTTCAGCTTCATCAGGATCGGCCGGGACTTCTCCTGGCGCAGAGCATGGCGCTGGGCATCGTTCAGTTGCTTCTCCTTGGCCTCGTCCTCGAGATCATACAGCAGGCTGATCCACGCCAGGGCTTGGTGAGCTCTTGGGGGATCAGTGGTCCTGGCTTCATAGAACTTCCGCCGCGCGTGCATCCAGCAGCCGACTTCGTGGATCTTGCCGTCGGTGAAGAGGAAGTCATACCCCGAGTATGCGTCGGCCTGCAGATAGCCCTCATATCCCTTGAGCATCTGCTGCGGTCCATCGCCGCTGCGATCCTCGGTGAAGTGGTACACCACGTAGCGATGGTCGTGATCACCCAGATAGACCCAGAGTCGGCCTATAAATCGGCCCACCACCGGGTCGAGCACGGTCACCGGCGTGTCATCGGTCTGGACTACCTTCGATTCGAGGATCAGCCGATGCATGACCTTCCAGATCGGCTCCAGCAGGTCGGCACAGACGGCCATCCAGTCGCAGGTCGTCTGCCGGGGTAGTTCAACCCCGTGGCGGCGGAAGATCCCTTCCTGACGGTACAGCGGCAGGTGGTCGGCATACTTGCTGACGGCCACCTGAGCCATGAGCCCCGGCCCGGGGAGGCCCTTCTCGATGGGATCGGCAAGCCGCTCGGCGATGATGATGTTCCCCTCGCAGCACTTGCAGGCGTACTTGGGCCGGATGTGCTTCAGGACGACCAAGCTGGCCGGAACATACTCAAGCTGTTCGCGAACTACTTCGCCGATCTTGACCCGCACGGTGCCGCAGTCGGGGCAGGGAAGATCCTCGGCGGCGACGTCGTGAAGAACCGGCCGACGTGGCAGGTTCGCTGGCAGCGGCTTGCGGCCGTGCCCACTCTTCTCGGGTGGGCTGGACGGAGCCGGAGCTGGCGGCGTGTCGCTCGACGGTGAGGTTTCCGGTGCCGTGTTTTGCCCGGCAGCCAAGATCTCACGGGCGAAGAGCAGGAGTTGAGCGGGGTCGAGCTTCTCGGTCTTGCGGCCATAACGCTGGCGCAAGAGCTGTTCGAGCTGGTGCTGGAGTTTCTCATTGAGGTGAGCCTGCTCGGCAAGCGAGTCCAGCAGCTCACGAATGAGCTGATGGCAGGTCTCGAGATCGGGTGGGAGTTCGCCGGGCGTGGTCGTCATGCCATCATTACGGATCGACCCTCTCGGTGTGACAACAGATTCTCAATAGATTATAGAATGTGATCTCCGTTTCAGGAAGGTGTCAGAGCCGGCAACACAAACCGCCGCTGCCGCCGGGCGAGCTTCAGATCGATGCCCTCGAGAATGGCCGCCATCTCGGCCGGCGTGACTTCGACACGATCGCCTTTGGGCTCAGGGAAGCGGAAGACGCCGCGTTCCAATCGTTTGGCCCAGATTGCCATGCCGTCTCGATCCCAATACAAGATCTTCAGCCGGTCGCCCCGGCGATTGCGGAACACGAAGAGATGACCGGAGAGCGGGTCTTGCCCGATGACCGAAGTGGTCAAGGCGGCCAGACCGTCGAAGCCCCGACGCATGTCGGCCGGAGAACTGGCCAGGAAAATGCGAACGGTGGGAGGGAAGTTGATCACGACCGCTCCTCGAGGACGTCGAGGACTTGGTGGAGGGTGGCCGGATCGAAGCCCGCGTGGACGCGGAGGTGAGCGCGGTCGCTGAGGACCAGTTCGAGGGGAGTCGGGGGCTGGATGACGTGATGATCAAGGGCAGACACCAGAGGCCGAGGACGGACGTCAACGGGCAGGAAGGCGGGCGCCTCAATTCGGGCCGGAAGGTGGGTCGGTGGGTGATTGCGGCGGGTTGAGCGAGGTCGCGGGGCTGGGAGTCCGGGTCGGAGGCGATAGAGCCAGTAGCGGAAGGAATGCAGAGAAATGCCTCGGAGCTTGCAGAACTGGACCTGGGTCAGCCCGGAGCGACGGAAGTCGGTGAAAATCGGTGACCAGCGGAGCTCGCGTGACGACTGATCCATGGTGGGGCCTCCAGTGAATCACGAACCGGCCCCATTCTGACAACCCTCTCCTCGGCTTTGAAGATGCGGTCCACCGGACGGACACCCAGGTCCAGCAGCCGCTCCACTATCCGACGGTGCAGGTCGCCGTGGATCGCGAACGGGCGGGGCTCAGTGGGATCACGGCACGCGACGTCAGCAA
>DATKKY010000105.1:0-2845 GCA_035542695.1 bacterium
TGGGCCGCGAGATCGCCTATGCCGCTACCAAGGCGGGCTTCAGGGTGTTGCGTTTCGAGCTGCGCGGCTCAGGCGATTCGGAAGGCGAGGACTACCGCGAGACCGATTTCACGGCCGAGGTCAACGACAACCTCGCGGCCTTCGATTATCTCGTGAGCCGCCCCGACGTGGATCCGGCCCAGGTGTTCGTGATGGGTCACAGCACCGGCGGCATGGTCGCTGCGATCATTGCCAGCCGCCGCGAGACCGCCGGCCTGATCGTATCGTGCACGATTGGCCGCACTTTCTATGAGAGGTCCTTGGAGACCCTGCGGCTGCAGTCGGAGTTCGCGGGTGATCCCCCCTCGGTCACGGACACCAAGCTCAAGGAGTATCTCGACCTCATGACCGCCGCGGCGCGCGGGGATTCCCTCTCCGAGATCACGGCGCGCAACCCGGCGCTCGCCAAGTACGTGAACACGAGCGGCCGCATCATGGACGACCGCAATCTCGCCTATTGGCGAGAGCAGCTCAATCTCAATCTGCCCGACATCTATGCTCACGTGACCGAGCCCGTACTGATAATCTATGCAGCCTCGGATTTCCTGACCGAGCTTGCTTGCCACGAAGCCATAAGGGACGTGCTCAAGGCGGCAGGCAATCGCGACGTCACGCTCGCCGTCGTGCCGGAAACCGATCATGCTTACGCCTACGCCCGCGACAAGCGGGAAGCTTACGATAGCTACGCCAAGAGCGACCGCAAGCCCAACCCTGAGCCCTTCCGGCGGGTAGCCGAGTGGCTCCAGGCCCACAAGACTGGGGGGACGCCGCATGAGTAGTCAGCCGGCCGCGGCCGGCGTTCACTTCAAGTCCCAGACGATCCCCGGCATGGTGCGGGAAGTGGCCGAACGGTTCGCCGACAGACCCGCCGTAACTCACAAGGACAAGTCGGGCCGGTATCGGACGATCACCTACAGCGAATTGGTCGCTCTGGTCGATCACGTCGCGAGGGCCCTCAAACTCCAAGGAATCAAGCGCGGCGACAAGGTTGCCATTTGTTCCTACCATGGGCCCGACTGGGTGGTAGCTGACCTCGCGATCATGACGCTTGGCGCCATCGTCGTACCCATCTACCACACGCTCTCAGCCACCCTGGTGGCCCATATCCTCCGGGATTCCGATAGCCGGCTGGTCTTCGCGGAGAATGCCAAGGTGTTCGATACCATCCAGTCCGTCCGTGAGACCGTTCCCGACCTGGAGCAGGTGGCGGTCTTTGACGATGCCGGCATGGAAGGCCGCCTGCGGTTTCTGAGATTCTCATCCATGAAGATCGAGAGCCCGGCGTCATCGTGCGAGCGAGTCACGGAGGTCATATCACCTGAGACCACCGCCACCATCATTTACACATCGGGCACGACTGGCGACCCCAAAGGCGTGATGCTAACGCATGCCAACCTGGTCTCCAATGCCCTGGCCGGCGCCGAGAGGTTTCACCTGACTCCGAGCGACGTTCATCTCTCCTTTCTTCCCTTGTGCCACGTGCTGGAGCGAACGGGCTTGTACTCGGCGCTCTTCGCTGGCGCCGCGATTGCGTATGGCGGCGGAGTGGCCACGGTCGCCGAGGATATGCTGGCGGTCCGACCGACGGTCCTGATCGTAGTGCCGCGGATCATCGAGAAGATATACGAAGCCGTTGAGCGCTCGGTGATGGAGGGCCCGGCGCTGCGGCGGTGGATGGTCCTCGATGCCATCCGGACGCTCAACCGCCGGGTGAACCTGGAGTACAAGGGCTTGAAGGTGCCGCTATTCCTCAGGCTCAGGTGCAGCGTTCACGACAGGTTCGTGGCCTCGAAGTTCCGCGCCCTCGCGGGGGGCCGGCTGCGTTTCGTGATTTCCGGCGGGGCGCCGCTCGATAGGAACATGGCCAAGACGCTCCTGGCGGTGGGTTTCAAGATCTTGCAGGGCTACGGTCTGACCGAGACCTCGCCCGGGGTCACCACCACTAGTCTTGAGGATAACCGGCTGGGCACAGTGGGCAAGCCCTATCCGGGTGTCGAGGTTACGATCGGGCCCAACGACGAGATCCTGGTCAGGGGCCCGAACGTAATGAAGGGTTACTACAACCGGCCAGAGGATACAGCTGCAGCGATCGACCCTGCTGGCTGGTTTCACACCGGCGACCAGGGGGCTTTCGATCAATGGGGTAACCTGGTGATTACGGGAAGAATCAAGGAATTGATAGTCACCTCCTATGGCAAGAACATAGCTCCCTTGCGGATTGAAGCCGATCTGGCGCAATGCTCGCTGATCGATCAGGTGATGGTCTGCGGGGATCGACGGAAGTACATCACGGCCCTGGTGGTGCCTCGCCGAGACGCGATCACCCGCTATGCCCAGGAAGCCGGTATCAAGAGTGACACTTACGCCGACCTGCTCAAGCACGCTGGGATAAGGAAGCTTGTCGCCGATGAAATCGAGAAGGCCACACAGAACGCCGCCCCGTACGAGAGGGTCAAGGGCTTCATCTTGCTCGCTGAAGGATTCACGGTCGAGAGCGATCTCATGACGCCGACCTTGAAGCTCCGGCGCGGGAAGATCGAGCGCAAGTACGCAGCTGAGATCGCGGCGCTATACTCCGAGGCTTGAGACGATGCAGCATCCTTCTGATAGTCATGAGATCTTCCTGACCGGCGCCACCGGTTTTATCGGCAGTGGTCTCCTCGCCAAGTGGCTGGTGACGGAGCCTTCGACCCGGATCAATCTTCTGGCAAGAAGCCGGCGCGGCGAACGCCCCGAGAGCCGGATCGCCCGGGTTCTGGGCGAAATCATGCCGGAAGCGGACGCCCGTGAGCTCGAGCGCCGCATC
>DATKKY010000106.1:0-4594 GCA_035542695.1 bacterium
TCGTGCCTGTCAGTTCCCCGAACGACAGATGCTCGGCGTCAAGCATGTCCCCATCGGAAAGCAAAACCGCCCGCTCAATCATGTTCTTGAGCTCCCGGACATTGCCCGGCCAGGCATACGCCACCATTGCCTTGACGGCTCGTTCGGAGAAACCCCTGAAGTTCTTGGAGAACGCTATGTTGTACTTGTTGAGGAAATGCTTCGCTATCAGCAGGATATCCTCTCGTCGCTCTCGCAGCGCCGGGACCCTCAGAGGAACCACTTTCAGCCTGTAGTAGAGATCTTCCCTGAACTTGCCGGCCTTGACCTCCTGGGCCAGGTCCTTGTTGGTCGCGGAGATTATCCGCAGGCTCACCTTGATGTCCTGGGTCCCTCCTACCCGTTTGAAGGTCATGCGTTCGATAACCCTGAGCAATTTGACCTGAATGGTGAGGCTCATCTCGCCGACTTCATCGAGGAAGACGGTGCCGCCGTCGGCAAGCTCCAGGAGGCCGCGCTTCTGCACCTTAGCGTCGGTGAAGGCGCCCCGCTCGTGGCCGAAGAGCTCGCTCTCCAGGAGTTGCTCGGGCAGCGAGCCACAGTTGATCTCCATAAAGGGCTCATCCCGGCGAGGGCTCAGCGCGTGGATCATATTGGCCACCAGCTCCTTGCCGGTGCCGCTCTCGCCCTCGACCAGCACGGTCGTGGTCTCGCTCCGGGCAAGATTCTCGACCACCTTCATTAGATCCTGCATAGCGCGACTCTCACCGACCACGAAGTCGAAGTCGGAGCGCACCAGGCGCTCCCTCCGGAGGTGAGCGAGCTCAAGCCATATCTTTTGGGACTCCAGCGCGCGCTTGAGCGTGAGGAGTAGACGATCGATATCGACAGGTTTAGTCAGGTAGTCAAAGGCTCCGAGCTTGATCGCCTTGACCGCCGAAGAGATCTCCCCGTAGGCGGTGATCATCACGACGGGGGTCTGCTTGTCGATGTGCTTGATCTTTTCCAGAAGATCCATACCGCTCATGCCTGGGAGCTTCAGATCCAGGATCGCGGCGTCCGGGTGGTCCTTGCCCAGATATTCCATCGCCTGCTCCCCCGAGGCAGCCTGAAACACCTCGTGCCCTTCGTCCTCGAGGGCCTTCGAAAGGAAGTGACGTATGGTGTCCTGATCATCAACTACCAGCACCTTGGCCATCTCATGCTCCCCGGGACTTGGCGATAGGGATCTCGATAATGAAGCGGGCCCCGCCCTTGGGCGGTGATTCCACGCTCAGCTTGCCGCCGTGCTCCTCAACGATTGCCTGGCTTATGCACAAACCGAGGCCGGTGCCCCCCTTCTTGGTGCTATAGAAAGGCTCGAAGATCCTGGCCCGATCGCCGGCTGGAATGCCGGGTCCCCAATCGGTCACCTTGACCCAAACCCGGGTATCGTCGGCAACTGTGTCTATCGCGATAGACCCGTTCTCGGGGCTGGCCTCAATCGCGTTCTTGATCAGGTTGATCAGGACCTGCTGAAGCCGCTCCGGGTCGGCATCGAAAGTGGGCATATCCGGCTGCAAGCGTTGCTCAACATGGAGCCGCTTTCGGACCACGTCCTCGCTCAGGCCGAAGAGGCTCTTGGTGACCACATTGTTGAGATGTGTCTTCGCAAGAACTAGCTGGGGTGGCCTGGCGATCTTGTAAAGATCGTCCACTATTCGGTTGAGCCTGGCGATCTCGGCGAGTATGAAGTCCACCGTGTCGGCTTCGGTGGCGCCCGGCTGCAAGCGCTTGGCAAGGTACTGGACCCCTGCGCCTATGCCCGTTAGCGGGTTCTTGATCTCGTGGGCAATGCTGGACGTGAACCGGCCCAGCAAGTTGAGCCATTCTCTGCGAGACCGGGTGTCGGCCTCCTCGGGGATCTTTCTCGCGACCAGGAGGCAAGCAAGCCCGCCCCGGTCGCTGGACATCGGATAGATGGTGATCTTCATGCCTGAGCGCTCCTGGGGCGTGATCTCCACGGGAGCCATTTCGGGTCCGAGGCTCCCCTCCAAGGCTTCGATTTCACGCCGAATCTCGGGCAGCTCTTCCTCGGTCGTAAGGCTGCCGCTCGCGCCCGCAACGTGAGTCAGGTCACCCGAGCTGTCGAGCAAGTAGAGGGCATATCCCTCGTCGCTCAAGAACCGGCTCAGGCAATCTGGCACGCTGGTCGGACATGCACTCTCGTGCGGCCTTTCAGCGGACGCAGCGGGGCCCGACTTGTGCGGGATTTCCGCCCCCGGCGTGCGGTCTGCTTGCTGGTAGGCGCTGTCCTCAGCCGGACCAAGGGCGGTCGCTTCGCGCAAGTCAACCGTTCCGCCGTGAAACTGCCGGCGGCTTTCGAGGGATTTGAGAATCACCTTGAGTCCGGGTAGTGAGCGCACGTTTCTCCCTAGAAGCACCCTGCCGGGATGCTCCAAGCCTCTAGATGTTTCGGCTCAAGGACGGCCTTGCTTTAGGTAGCAGGGGCTACTTCGAGGAGGCCTGGCGAAACCACCTTACGGTGGCCTCGAGGCCCTGATCGAAGGAAACGCTGGGTGAGTATCCGAGCAGCTTGGACGCCAGAGCTATGTCGCCCTGGGAGTGCACGACATCGCCTGGCCGGCGCTCCGCATAAGTGGGAACCACTGCCGACTGGGTGAGGCTTCTTATCTTGGTCACCAGCTGGTTGAGGGTGTAGCGCGTCCCGCACGCGACATTTATGACACGGCCGGCCGCGTCGCCCGATTGGGCAGCAAGCAGATTGGCCTGGACAGCATTGTCGATAAAAGTGAAGTCCCGGGACTGCTCGCCATCCCCATAGATCACCGGGCTCTCACCTTTGAGGATCTTGGTTATGAAGATCGGGATCACGGCGGCATAAAGCGACTTGGGATCCTGGTGCGGACCGAATATGTTGAAGTACCTGAGACTGACCGTGGGTAGGCCATAGATCTTATAGAACACGCGGGCGTAGAACTCGCCGGTCAACTTGGAGATCGCATAGGGCGACAGCGGCTCGGGCTTCATGTCTTCGTTCTTGGGCAGACGGGGATTGTCGCCGTAGGCGGAGGATGAGGCCGCGAAGACGAACTTCTTGACGCCGGCCTCCTTGGCAGCGACCAGACAATTCAAAGTGCCGTCGATATTGACCGCGTTGGTCGAGAGCGGATCATCTACGGATCTGACTACTGAGACTACCGCAGCGTGATGGAAAACCCGCTCAACACCGCGAATGGCGCCCCGCACTGTGTTGATGTCGCAGATGCTTCCTCTGACCACTTCGACGCTGTTCCTTATGTCATCCAGGTTGTCCGCCTTGCCGGTGGAGAAATCATCTAGAATGACCACCTCTTCGCCCAGACTGACCAGCTTGCGGGCCAGATTGGATCCAATGAAGCCGGCACCTCCGGTAACTAGATTTCTCGCCATTCTGAACCTCGGATCACTCCCTGCCCGGTGTAGGGCTCCTCAAATCCTTCGGATATTGCGGGCCTTGAACTTCCTGAGGGCATTGCGCGTATCCACGATCACACGCGCTCCCTTCATTATCATAGGATAATCGAAGGCCTGGTGATCTGCAACGATAACTGCGCAGTCGTAGGTCTTGAGGCTCGCGAGGGATAGTCTGATACCGCGCATGCGGACTGAATCTACTCTGAGCGCGTCCACATGGGGATCGGCGTAGTCCACCGTCGCCCCCCTGATCAAGAGCTCCCGGATGATGTCTATTGCGGGCGACTCGCGGGTGTCGCTGACGTTAGCCTTGTAGGCGACGCCCAGCACCAAGATTCTTGAGCCCCGGATGCTCTTCTTGAACTCGTTCAGAGCATCGTTCACTTTGGAAACAACATAGTCCGGCATGCCTGCGTTGATCTGGCCGGCCAACTCGATGAAGCGGGGTTCGAATCCGGCCATCTTCGCCTTCCAGGAGAGGTAGAAGGGGTCTATAGGAATGCAGTGGCCGCCTAGCCCCGGACCCGGCAGGAACTTGAGGTATCCGAAGGGCTTGGTCGCGGCGGCCTCGATCACTTCCCACACGTCGATGCCCATACGGTCACACATCAAGCACATTTCATTTACAAGGCCGATGTTGACGCTCCTGAAGGTGTTCTCCAGCAGCTTGACCATCTCGGCAACGGTGGTCGAACTGACCGGCACCACCCTGGTAATGCAGGTCCGGTAAAGATCGCAGGCGACCGCCGTGCACTTGGCCGTCACGCCCCCGACCACCTTTGGGATATTGGCGGTGGTGAAAGCCTTGTTGCCTGGATCCACTCTCTCAGGCGAGAAGGCCAGAAAGAAGTCGCGCCCCACCTTGAGCCCCCGCTGCGTAAGCCCAGTGAGGATCACCTCTTCAGTGGTGCCGGGGTACGTCGTGCTCTCGAGGATCACCAGCTGACCGCGCTTCAGGTACTTGGCAATCTGCTCGACCGCATCAATGATAAAGGAGATGTCGGGGTCTTTGGTTTTGCGAAGTGGCGTCGGGACGCAGATGTCGATGGCGTCAGCATACCGGAGCACGCCAAAGTCGCTAGTGGCGACCAGCTTGCCCGACTTGACCACTTCCGCCAAGTCCCGGTCGCTCACGTCCTGGACGTAGGACTTCCGCTGG
>DATKKY010000107.1:0-8134 GCA_035542695.1 bacterium
GTCGGTTTCCCGCGGCGAAGCCTCTCAGTGCAGGAGCCTACCCAGGAAGAAGGGCCATATCAAGATCGCCAGCACGCCCTTCCAGAAACCCAGATGGGCAAAGCCTATGGTGAAAAGCCATCCCATAACCCAAATCGGGCCCCACGAGAAGGCCTTGGCCACATGCCTGCGGCCGCCACTTTCCTCTCCGAGCATAAGGCGCCCTCCTTTTGCGGATTCCTACCGAGACGGTGTAGCCTATGGCTAGGGGGTCTGTCAAGCAGGTTGGCGTGTCGAGACCTGATCGGGCATCTCGACCGGTATGACGCTGATTTCCTTGCGCTCCTGCCAGCGGATCACGCCGAGGACTAGCGGCTCGGCGATGGGCCAGTCGGCAAGGTGCCGGTGGAGGTCCTCGACATCATCGACCGGCTTGCCGTTGGCGGCCACAATGATGTCCCCCCGCATCAGACCAGCCCTTCCTGCTCGGCGTCGGACGAAACCCTCTTGCCGACCGACAGACTCACCACGCTGGGGCCGACTGCTTCGACCACGGCCGTGACTGCCCGGGAATAAGCGTCAAGCAGCTCGGTCTCCGCTCCCTCCGAAAGCCCACCCTGGCACTGCAGTTTCCCGCTACGGTCGTCCATCCTCCACCCCCCGTCCGGCGTGCCTCCACAGGAAATCTAATCAAACGGCGGGAGCCGGCAAACCCGGCCAGCCGGACAGGCACCCAGGCCCCACGCCCATTTTGCGTTGTCCGCCGCGCGTTCCGCGTGTAGATTTGAAGTGCTATGCCACTCATAACCACCCACAACCTCAGCAAGTCATTTGGTGCGCTGGACATCTTCGCGGGCCTGAGCGTCAGCGTCCCTGAAGGAGCCAGGATCGCCATAGTGGGCCCCAACGGGATCGGCAAGACCACCCTGTTGCGCGTCATCGCCGGGCTCGAGCCACCGTCCGTTGGCACGGTCCACCGCATGCGTGGCCTCACGATTGGGTATCTGCCCCAGGAATCGATCATAGAATCCGCGAACACGCTTTGGGACGAGTGTTTGGTCGCCTTCGCCGGCCTGCTCGCGCAACGCGATGAACTCGCCGCCCTCGAGGCGCAAATGGCGGAGACCCAGAAAGCGGCCGAGGCTGACCGGACCCGCGAGACCCTGGAGCGCTACGGCGCTCTCCAGGCTGAATTCGAGCACGCCGGTGGATACACCTATGAGCTGCGCATCCGTCAGGTGCTCGGCGGCCTGGGGTTCTCGGCCGATCAATACGACATGCGGCTCAGCCACCTCTCGGGTGGTCAGCGCACGCGGGCCTTGCTTGCCCGCTTACTCCTCGAGTCTCCCAAGATCTTGATCCTGGACGAGCCGACCAACCACCTGGACACCATGGCGGTCGAATGGCTCGAGAACTACATCCAAGAATGGGATGGTGCTGTCCTGGTTGTCTCTCACGACCGCTACCTGCTGGACAAGGTCTGCAACACCACTTGGGAAATGAGCGGCGCCGGCGTGGAGGCCTACCGCGGCAACTACAGCCACTACTTGAGGCAGCGGCAGGAACGCTGGGAGCTACGCTCCAAAGAGTTCAATGCTGAGAAAGCTCGCCTCGAGAAGGAGATGGACTACATCAAGCGCAACATCACCGCCCAGAACGTCGCGATGGCCCGGGGGCGCCTCAAGCGGCTGAGCCGTCAGATTCAGGCAATCGAACAGATCGGCCTTGATGCCATGCGCGCCAAAACCTGGCTTGAGATCAGCGAGGATGCCCAGATCTCCACCGGCGTGATGAATGTGGAAGAAGCCGAACAGCGCCTGAAGGCCCTGCGCAGCCCGCTCCACCGCCCCCGCGAGCTCAAGCTGAAGCTGCGGGCCGGCAAGCGCGCGGGAGATGTGGTGGTTCGCACCAGCGATATCACCATCGGCTACCCTGGCAACACCCTCTTTACGGCGCCCGCGATCCAACTGAGCCGGGGCGAGTGCGCCGCACTCATAGGTCCCAACGGCTCCGGCAAGACGACCTTCCTTAAGGTGATCCTGGGGCAACTGCCCCCGCTGGCGGGCACCGTGAGCTTCGGGGTCAATCTTGACATTGGCTACTTTGCCCAGGCACGGGAGGACCTCGATCCCGCCAACACCCTGGTGGACGAGGTCAGGGCAGCGGCTCCCCACATGCTCTTGCCTGAAATACGCAACTATCTGGCGAGGTATCTTTTCACTGGCGAGGATGTCTACAAGCGGGTCAGCATCCTTTCCGGCGGCGAACGCGGCCGCCTTGCGCTGGCCAAGCTCGCCCTGGGTGATGCCAACCTGCTCCTGCTCGATGAGCCAACCAATCATCTCGACATTCCGTCCCAGGAAGTCCTTCAGAGCGTGCTGACCGACTTCGATGGGACCGCGATTCTGGTATCGCACGACCGCTATCTGATTGACGCCCTCGCTACCCAGGTCTGGGAGATCGACCGGATCGAGCGCATGCTCAAGGTCTTCGAAGGCACCTACAGTGAGTATCGCGAGCGGCCGCAAGTTCAGGCCGGAGCGGACACGGCATCCGATGCCGCGCCACGGGACGCTCGCCGCGAGAAACGCGAGGCCTTCCGCAAGGCGCGCACCGCCAAGAACCGTGAGCTCGCCCAGGAGCGCCGCCGCCTAGCGCGGCTTGCTGAGGTGCGAGCCCGCATTGCGGCCATCGAGGCCGAGCTCGCCGAGACCGGTGCCACCCTGGCCCATCCTCCGCCCGATCGCGCTCGGATCCAGCGGGCCGCCGAGGCATACATGCGCGCCGAGCAAGAACTGGAGGCGCTGATGGAGGAGCTGGAGCACCTGGAGAGACCGGCGAATGAGCCTGACTGAGCGCCTTGGCTATCCGGAAGCCGCCTTCTGCTTCAAGACCACAAGGAAGTACGGCGAGCGCGGCTTGTACCCTTGGGCGTCCTTGCCCCAGCGATACTCGGTCCGGTCCTTGGACAGGAGGTCGATCATCCCCGCCAGCTCGAGATGCTGAGCCGAGTAATCACCAAACCATTTGTTGATCAGGTTCTGAGGATTCGGGTACGGGACGGACCAGGATGTGGGCACGTTGACCACGACCACGTAGGCCGGCTTGGCAGCTTCGATCTCGTCGATCATCTCCTGCTGCATCTTCAAGGCATAGGGTTGGGACTCCATCAGCGCATAGGTATAGATGTAGCCCGTAGCCGAACGCCTATTCGAGTAGAAGTAAATCTCGGGCTCCGAACCCAGTACTGCGATCTTCGCGTCCTGGGAGGAGTTTTCGCGCAGGAACCGCGCGATCTCCACAGCCTCGGGAAATGGATTCGCTGAATACACGGCCCGGCAGGCTGCCACCGGCGACAGCTCGAACAACACTGCGCGCTCTTGGAAGAGCCCCAGACCTACGATTGCGCCGAACCCTACTGCAACCAACCAACCCAACTGCGGCTTCGCCGCAGCCACGAGCGCGTGCGCGCGGTCGACAGCCAACCCGGCGAGGATGCCGACCGCCGGCAGGAGCACTATGAAGTAGTGGTTGCGGAAATAGAATCCCGGGCAGACCGCAAGAAAAGAGAACACCAAGAGGCCTGTGATGAACACGCTGTGAGCACGTTTCCTCCAGTTAAGGCCAAGATCGACCACGCCTGCCGCGGCAGCGAGCCAGAGTAAGACCGTCGGCTTGGCGTAGGCCGGGAAACTCGCCATGAAGACGTGGAGACCATCGTTAAGGCTCAGGATCTCCGCATAGTGGCGCGCGTACGAGAAGGTCCAGAACCAGAAGCTCTTGAAAGTGCCCGCAGCCCAGAGGCCAACGCAGGCCGCGCTGAAGGGAATGGCCGCGCCCGCCGCATAGGCCACAGCCCTCCCCAACACGTGGCGCCAGCCGACAGGCCTTACCGCCAACTCGCGATAGACGAGATACAGCCCACCAAATATCCCAAAGAAGACGCCTTGCTGCTTCAGCACGAACGCGAGACCGAGCACGACCCCGGCGGCGAAAACAGTCACCAGGCGATCGTGCTCCAACCCGCGAAGGAGGAGCAGCAATCCGCCGACAGCGGCCAGCGTCACAAAATGGGTGGCATGCGCCGCCAAGCCCAAGAGAGCTGGGCTGAGCGACAGGAAAGCGTATGCCGCGGCGGCGGCTGCGGCAACCCTCTGATTAGCAAGCCGCCGGGCAAGCAGAAAGACTAGAACTATCGTCGCCGCGTTGACCATGATAAGCCCCAAGTGGATGCCTGCAATGCTCCGCCCGAAAATCGCCATCAGCCCCGCATAGGCAAAGTAGATCCCCGGCAGCTTCATGTTGTAGGCGAGTTTGTAGGGCGGGATGCCCTGGAGGATCAGCTGCCCGGCATAAGCATATTCGCCTTCATCGCGCTCAAGCGGGAAGTTGAGAAGACGAAGCCGGATTGCGGCCGAAAGCACAATTGCCAGGATCACCACTGCCCAGGGCCAATACCTCAGCCACGCGGTGGACCTCGGCGCCGGCTCCATTCCAGACTCCGGCCGGTTCATCGTGGCATCTCTCCCTGACTCGTTGCAGACGTAGGCGGCATAGGACGTTGCATAAGAAGTAGTTTGGCTGCTCGCCAGCGGCTGGTCAAGTCGCATTGTGAACCTGGCGAGACCCCGGCCCTTGCTCACTTAGGGTTCCTGTGGACCTCCCGGGCAACTTGTGAGATGATCGGGCCCGCTCTCGAAAGGAGGATCAAGATGACTCGAAAGCAAGCCGTAGTTGCGTCCGGACTTTGCCTCTTCGCGGCTCTTGCCCTGAGCCTGCTCCCAGGCTGTGCAGCCAAGAAAGCGATGCCGGCCGCGGGCGGCGGGGCCGTGACCCTCGAGTACCGGCTTCCACCGACCACCCCGGTGATCTACCGGAACTCTGAGTCCTCGACTCAGACCATGCAGATGATGAATCAGTACATCAACACCGACACCAAGAAGGTGATGGTCTTCACGATCAAGCCTGGCACGATTAAGGACAACAAGCAGCCACTCAATATCACCGTGGACTCCTTGTCGGTTGCAATAACTACGCCGCAGGGCGACTTCTCCGCCAAGGTTGATCAGGTGGTCGGCAAGAGCTTCGACATGGCGCTGACCACTCTAGGTGAGGAGCTGGACTTCACGGGTGTCGATCTACTTCAATACAGCCTAGGTCCGACCGGCACGCGCAGCATCAAACCCGATTTCGAGACCATGTTCCCGAATCTGGCGGACAAAGCCCTCAAGGTCGGTGACACTTGGACCACCAGCGATACCGCCGACGTGGATGAGGGCGGAATGAAGCTCAAGATCATCACCGATAAGGTCAACACGCTGGACGGCTTCGAGGACTTGAACGGAACAAAGTGCGCCAGGATCATCACGACCTCAAAGGGCACAGTCAAAGGCGAGGGTCAGCAGCAGGGAATGAACGTGTCGCTGAGCACCCAAATGACGGGAAATGACTCCTGGCTGTTCGCTACTCAGCGCGGGCTAGTGGCCAAGCTCACGTCCGACGTCTCCATGGATGGGACGGTCGCAGTCGGCGGCCCTCAGGGCATGTCAATTCCTATGAAGCAGCAGATGAAGACCGAGCTGGTCCTGGTGAAATAGAAGCGGCCCGAGCGCCGCGGGTGGAGGCCCGGCCTATCTTGGCCTATCAGGGGGCTCCGTCCTCGCGTCTCACGCCGAGCTTGTTCTCAAGTAGGCCTATAGCCTGCAAGATAACGTAGGCTTCATCATTGGTCCTTGGATCAAAGGGGATGCCCACAGCGTTCACCAGTTCGCGGGTCCTGGTTGCAAGATAGCTGATGCTGTTGGAGACGTAGAAGGGGAAGTACCAGAAGTAACCCAGGGCGAGCAGCACGCAGAAGGATCCCACCGCGGCCATTGAGGCAATGAACCTGCCCGCGTCGTGCTTTGCCAGCTGGCTCTTCCTCACAACCGCCTGCATGTTGATGTCCGTAATCGCATTGATCGACTGCCTGAGCGTTTCACAGGCTGGAAGAAAGCCGCCGAAGTAAGCCGGAATGCCGCTCTCTCCCTTCCCGACCTGAGCCGAGACCGCAAGATACAACTGATAGTCATGATTCAGCTTCTCGACATATTCCTTCTCTTGAACCTCAGTTATGTTGCCGTTCTCCGCCTTGAGATTGGTCTCGAATTGGCTCTTGCCCGATTCGAAGAGATGGCTGTAGTAATCGAACATTACGGCGCCGTCAGTGCGGTTGAACACCATGCTGCTCACGGAGGTACGCATGTCTTCAAGGGCTGAGATCATATTCCGGGAATAGACGATGGATTTGTAGTTGTCCTTCAGGATATTGTCGGATTCCTGGCCCAGCCGTTGGACATAATAGGAGCAGAAACCAGCAAGGCCAAAGATCAACACAAACAGCAACCCGAGCCCCAGCGAGAGCTTCGCCTTTAGCAACATGTTACCTCCCTCCGGCAATTCCTTGTGCCGGCGACCATCCCGAGACTGCTACCTCTTGCCTACTGGTGCAAGATAAATGACAAACTCATCGGTGCCGTCCAGGCGAAGCAGCCGGTCCAGGGCCTCCTGGTCATAGGCCGCGATTGCGCAGGTGCCGGCGCCGATCGCCTCGCAGGCCAGATACAAGTTCTGGCACACATGGCCCGCATCGATCGCAATCACTTTGTGGGCCGCCAGGCTGTAACGCCACTCCATCCGGTAGGGAATTGCAGCCCAAACAAAAGTGACCGCAGCCTTCGCTACAAAGGCCTGGCCCAGGGTGGCCTCCACGAGCCGGGCTTCCAGACTGGCCTCAGCAAACTCGAAGACGAGCTGGTGGCTCAGGGGTAGATATCTGTAAACCCCCTGCTCGAGGCCGGTTACATTGAGCACTGCCAGGTAAGTCTCCAGCGCGTGACGGCATCCACCTGAGGGCACGTTGCGGTAGGCATGGCCCGCCGTCACCTTGCCGCGCACACCTTGAGTGGCCCAGAGTAAGAAGGAGAGCCCCTCCAGAGTCAAGGGCTCTCTCCGGTACGAGCGCCTGCTGCAGCGATTGGCTATTGCCGCGGCAAGATCGGTGCCGCGCCCGAACTCCCATAGAGCCTCGGGATCCTGGGGCCGGGGAAGCTCCATTCGCTTCGCATCGGGGGCGAATGGTTTCTCGATGGGCGGAACTGGCGCACCACGGTTCTGGTCAGTGGCTGAAAAGTCCACTTGCTTCCAGGCAATGCTCTTCAGAAAGTCGCGATACTGCTCAATCCTGCTTTTCTCCATAGCGACCCCTCACCTCGCTCGGGAGCCATCCAGCTTCTTCAGCACGTAAATGACCCAGGGAGCGATCCGAGTTTCGTTGACCCACGCGTACGGCTCGCTTCCAACTGCAAGGGGTCTCAAGGTCTCGACCGAAGTCAGTCCGGCGGCCGCGTAGGTCGCGTGGTAAGCCTCGTCCGACCAGACGATGTCCTCCACCGGCCGCGGGTCCTCGGTAGCAGTTATGACGATCCTCACGCGGTCGCCGCTCTTCGCCCAACGGTTCTCAGGATAGGCTCTGGTCGAAAACGATGCCCACTCGTTGACGTAGATCTCGGGAGCCGACACGATGCTTACGATGCAGCCGTCCGTCGCCAACAGGCCGCGCAACCTCCGCAGGGTACTGACCTTGTTGTCCATGCCCGCGATGCTATCGAAAGTGAAAGCCGACAGCACCAAATTGTATGCCCCTGCCTCAAGGTCTTCAAAGTCGCCCTCGCGTATCAGCCGGTAATCACCGCCGGGATCACGCTCCTCCGCAATCCTGATCATGTCTCGGGCGACGTCCACGCCGACCGCCTCGAAACCCAGTGCCCTGAGAAAACGCGTCGAGCGTCCAGCGCCGCAGCCGAAGTCCAGGGCCCGCCTTCCCCTAACGTGAGCCTCTATTATCTTGGGAAGGTCACGGTAAGCCAGGTAGTATGTCCCGGGAAACTCCAGCTTGGCGTAGGTCCGAGCCCGCCTGGCGTCATCGTATACGTTGCGGAACTCGGCCGTGCTCGCGTCCGCCATCAAAAGACCTCGCTAGTTACGCCGGCCGCGTCAAGGCGCTGCTTTATGGCGTCGAGTTCGCCTCTTTCCAAGGCTGAAATCTCGCGCGACGGATACCCGCGCGCCAGCGAGTAGATCTGGACGGCCCGCGGTGCGAGCGACTTTACCCGGC
>DATKKY010000108.1:0-3684 GCA_035542695.1 bacterium
AGACCGGCACACCTCGCTCAAAGAGATACCCCGTCGTGCCCTCCTTCACCAATTCCGGTATGCCTCCGCTGTCGGCTGCTACGACGGGTTTGCCGCTCGCAAAGGCCTCCAGAATAGTCAGAGGCAGGTTCTCGTACCAAAGCGATGGCACGATCACCCCCAGCGCTCCCTCGCGCAGCCTCTCCAGAGAGCTTCCCTGGGCATAGCCGACGAACCGGATGTTGGTGAGACCTCGCCGCCGGGCAAGATGCTTGAACCCATCAAGGTCCGGGCCCTCGCCAGCCAGCACAAACTCGACTGCCTGACAAATGGCGGCCGCCTCCAGCAGCGTGGTCACGCCCTTCTCGGTCGTGATCCTGCCCATAAAAAGGACGTACCCCTGATTGCGGGCGCTATGGTCAGGTCCCAAGGGCACGAAGTAGGGCAAATGGACGATCCGTGACGCCGTCCAACCAAGTGCTTCCACCTTGGACTTGAGGAAGAGGCTCGGAGCGATCAGCTTGCCGATCTTTCTATAGAGCCTGAGCCAAGCGTGCAAATAGGCCTCAGATGCTCCAAGAGCGCTGGACGCGCGTGACCCGTCTATGCACCGCTTGGGAATCACGTGCCAAAACGCTCCGTGCTTGCACGCCTCGCACAGTTCGCCATTGACGAACAGAGTGTGGGCGGGACAGACCAGCGAAGCATCGTGAAGCGTCTGCACCATCGGGATGCCTCGCCGGGCGATCGCGTCAATTATGGAAGGCGATATCTGCCTGGAGATGTTGTGGAAGTGGACGATGTCAGGTCTGGCCGCATCCAGGAGCGCGCCGATCTTGCTCTTGGCCTCCCTGGAATACAGGATCCGCGTCGCTGCCCGGACCTTGCACCGCACGTCCATCGGCGCGTTAAGATCAACTTCACTGACGAAGTAGCCCTGGTCCATCGAAGCCTGATTGCGGGGATGCTTCATCGAGAAGTGGTGAACCGTGTGACCCCTCTGCTCGAGGAGCCCGCATAGGTCGAAGAAGTAGCGCTCAGACCCGCCGCGGACATAGAAGAACTTGTTTACCTGAAGTATCTTCATCTCGGTCTTGCCAGAACCCTCAAGTGATGCTTAGCCTTTGCCCAACCGACGCGCACAGCAAATGCGGGCAGCCGTCTGCGCATCTCAGGGGCAACCGTGCAGGTCATCCAGCAGCGGCGGCCGCAAGCGCCAACGGAGGCCATGATCGCAGGATTCGCCGTCAGCATCTCCTCGTAGGACTGCTCGAGGATGTTGCCCAGAGGACGGTCCCACAGGTGACAGGGATAGAGATTTCCCTCGGCGTCAAGGTAGAAGAAGTCAAGTCCGGCGCGGCACCTGATCGCCCTCGGACGCCCTCGCACGAGGTCTGCCAGGCCGCCGACGAAGTACGCTCTGAACCAGTCCTTGGGATTGCCGGAAGAGTAGAATCGCCGCTGCATCACTTCCAGATCAGGCAGCGCCCGGTCTGGCTCCGGCTCCTCCCCTCGCTTGTCGCCGAAGAACACCGGTGAGCTGTGGGCGATAGTGAAAGTGAACTGTATGCTCCGCTGGCGGGCGAGGTCGTGGATGCCCTGAAGCGCCCCTGGATTATGCCGGGTCAGCGTCGCACAGATCCCCAGGTCCCTGACGCCTAGCTGCCTCGCGACCTCCAGAGACTCCACAGCTTTGGAGTAGGCGCCGGGGGTGCCCCGGATCGCGTCATGGAGATCGCCCAGGCCATCGATTGAGACTCTGACGGCGATGTCTCTCGTCTGACCAAGAACCTGCCTCAGCCGCTCGGGCAGGAGCCCGTTGGTCGAAAGCACGATCCGGACCCGCGGAGAGCGGCGCCTGACCGCCCGGATCACGTCCGCCAGGTCCGCGCGCAGCAGCGGCTCGCCGCCGGTGATATTGACCTCTCTCAGAGATGACGGCAGCCGCTCGTAGTCCTTGGGTGCCATCTCCCTGGTGGGCCCCCGCTTCCAGATGTCGCACATCGAGCAGCGAGCGTTACAGCGATTGGTCACAGCCACAATTGCATGGGTGGGACCGGCCGGCACGTGTTCCCTCCTTCGGGTGTGCCTAGAACTTGTACGGCTTGTCAGTGAGCCCCTTGGTGCAGGCCAGGCTCCTAACATCGCCTACGACGCGCGCCGGATTCCCATAGGCGAGAGAAAAAGGCGGTATGTCTTTGGTCACCACGCTGCCTGCCCCGATCAAGCTGCCTTCACCGATCCTGACGTAGGGCAGAATAGTGACGTTGACGCCGATTTGAACGCCTCGACCGATATGCGGCCCGCGCATGCACTTCGACGAGAGCTCGCACCCAGGGTGAATGTCATTCGCTATGGTTGTTCCCGGCGCCATGAACGCTGAGTCCTCGACGACGGTGAACTGTGCAATGTAGCAATTGCAGTGAATCTTGACACCCGTGCCGATCTTGCAGCCATAATCGATCACGGTGTTGTTCCAGACATTGAAATCATCGCCAATCTGATTCTCTTCGCGAATCACCACATTATGACCAGTCTGGAGGTTATTCCCGATCAGAACTCCTCCGTAGATCACTGTGCCTGTCCTTATCCTGGCATTCTTTCCTATTGTCACATTCTCGACATTCTTGCCTCTGGATGGCGGATATCCAAGGATCACCCCGACGTCCACCTGACCGCCCTGGCCGATCTTGACCAGGGGTGAGATCTTACCCGTCATTTCGAACCTCCGCGATTCCCTTCCAGCGCAAGCGGCGCCCCGCCCAACTTGGCGGATTCGCAGGCCCGCTCGACTACCTTCACGACCGAGAGGCCGGAGGTGCCGTCACTCTTGGGCACGCCGCCATTGCGGACGCACTCCATGAAGTGGAGGCACTCAACCTTGAGCGGCTCCACGTCGTTTATCTTGGGAACTATGATGTCTCCGAAGCGATAGGCCAGCTGAAACTCGCCAAAGGTATCGTAGTGTGGCTGAATCGTTACTCCCTTGTCATAGACCCTGATCTTTTCCAGGGTCGAAGTGTCGTCATAGACCAGCATCTTCTTGCTGCCGACAAGGGTGGTCCGTCTGATCTTGCAGGGGTCAAGCCAGCTGACATGGATATGAGCGACCACACCCTTCGGGTACTGGAGTGTGATGAAGGCGACATCCTCTATGCCTGGTCGTATGTAAGACCTTGCAAACGTGGAAACGGTCACCGGATCCCGCCCAAAGATGTAATTGAGAATCGATATGTCATGGGGAGCAAGGTCCCAGATCACATTAATGTCTTCCTGAAACAGGCCGAGGTTGACTCGGATGCTGCTCACGTAGAAGGTCTCGCCCAGCTCCCCGCTCTCCACCAGATCCTTCATCTTCTGGACCGCTGCGTTGTATATGAAGGTGTGGCCGGCGAAGAGGACCACGTTCCCAGCCTTGGCTATGCGGTTCAGGTCCTCGGCTTCCGCTATGCTCGCTGCCAGGGGCTTCTCGATAAGCACATGCTTGCCTCCCTGGAGGCAGGCCTTGGCTATCGGATAATGGGTCGAAACCGGTGTCGCAATGGCGATCGCCTTGACCTCTTCGTCCTCGATAAGATCCTCGAAGCGCTTGGTCACGCTAACCTGCGGGTAGAGTGTCTTCATGTGGCTGAGGCGGGCATCATCAAGATCACAGCAGTACTTCACTCGGGACACTGGAAGCTGGCTAAGGTTTCGCAGGAGATT
>DATKKY010000109.1:0-3778 GCA_035542695.1 bacterium
TGGGCAAGGGTCAATGCCACGTGGGAGAGCTGGTCAAGGACATCGGGGCAGACCAATCCACCGTTTCGAAGCATTTGGCTGTCCTGAGGAGCGTTGGGGTTGTCGATGACGAACGGCGAGGGAACATGGTGCTTTACAGACTTGTTACCCCTTGCGTCATCAAGTTCTTCGCCTGTGCATCGGCCGTCCTCAAAGAGCGTAGATAGGAGCCGATCAGGGCTGCCAATCGAGATCCGCGTGACCCTGAGCAGACCATGACAACCAAAGGCGACCAATCCGCGGTGACTGATGGGCCGCAACATGCCGTCGCATCGAGACGGCAGCGGCTGGTGCCGGGTATCTTCTTGGGGCTGATCGGAGCCACTGCCTGGTGGCTGCTTTACCGGAACCTTGAGCCGTTTGCCAAGTGGGTCACATATCATCTGGCGGGCATGGCCGAGGGCAGCCGCCTGGCATCGGCCCTCGCATTCTTCATCTTCGAGGCACCCAAGGTGCTGATGCTGCTGGTTGTTGTGGTCATGGGTGTAGGCATCGTGCGGTCTTTCTTCACGCCTGAGCGCACCCGCCGCGTGCTCGCCGGCAAACGAGAGGCGCTCGGCAACGTGCTGGCGGCGCTCCTCGGTGTCGTGACCCCGTTCTGCTCCTGCTCAGCAGTGCCCCTGTTTATCGGTTTCGTCACTACGGGCGTCCCCCTGGGGGTCACATTCTCCTTTCTTGTGTCGGCCCCGATGATCAACGAGGTTGCTTTGGTGCTTCTCTTCGGCCTGTTCGGTTGGAAGGTGGCAGTGCTCTACATGGGCACCGGGCTTGTGATTGCCATGGTTGCGGGCTGGACGATCGGGCGGCTTCACCTCGAGCGATGGGTCGAGGATTGGGTCTATAAGACTGCCCCACCGGGGGCACCCGGGTGCGTCGAGACTACGCTCACTTGGAGCGACAGGCTCAGGTTCGGGCGAGATGCCGTCAAGGACATCGTGTCGAGGGTCTGGCCGTTCGTGCTCGCCGGGATAGCAGTCGGCGCCGGTATCCACGGTTACGTGCCCGAGGACTTTATGGCCGCCATCATGGGCAGGGGCGTGTGGTGGTCGGTGCCGCTCGCGGTGCTCATCGGAATTCCGATGTACTCCAATGCAGCCGGCATCATACCGGTCGTCCAGGCTTTGCTCGAAAAAGGAGCGGCACTTGGTACTGTGCTCGCGTTCATGATGTCGGTGATTGGCCTCTCACTGCCCGAGTTCATCATCTTGCGCAAGGTGCTGAGGATCCCGCTGATAGTTACGTTTGCGATGGTAGTCGCGATCGGCATCTTGATAGTCGGATATGTGTTCAACATCGTCTTGTGATCTCGCCCGGATCGCGGGGGCGAGGTTCGGCAACAAGGAGGAGCGTGCGAGCGGCGGCCTCCGTGCTGACCACGGTAGCGCCGCGCAGACTGCTTGAGGAGGTGAGTCAATGAAGATCCAGGTACTGGGCACTGGGTGTCCTAAGTGCAAAAAGATGTATGAGAACGCCGAGAAGGCAATCAAAGAACTGGGCATCTCCGCTGAACTCGAGAAGGTCCAGGACCTCAAAGCCATTATGAGCTTCGGCGTAATGGTCACGCCCGCCCTGGCAATTGACGGCGAAGTCAAGGTCGCCGGCAAGATACCCTCGGTTGAAGAGATCAAGAGATACATGGTGAGAACTCCATAGGGCATAGTCAGCCGGACGATTGGAGCGCACAAGATGAATCTCAGAAATATCGTATCGGTCCTCCTGGTGGCCATTACCGTGGCAGTCGTGGCCAGCTGCGCCAAGGAGCAGCCTGCCGCCAAGGCAAAACCGAAGGAACCTGGCCAGCCCACGGCGCAGGATTCAGGCATAGCCCGTGCCGGCGGGATCTGTGACACGGTCGCACAGGCCGCAGGACCAGCGCAGCCGTCGCAGCCGCAGCGGTCCAACCGCACTAAACGCACGCTTCCCAGGCTCGTGGACCTCGGCAGGGGAACATGCATCCCCTGCAAGAAAATGGCTCCCATCCTGAGTGAGTTGGCTGAAGAATACAAAGGCCGGGCCATAGTGGAGGTCGTTGACCTCCGGGAGCGGCCTCAGGCGGCACAGGAGTATGGGATCAAATTGATACCGACCCAGATTTTCTTTGACAGCACGGGTACGGAGGTCTGGCGGCACGAGGGCTTTCTTCCCAAGGACCAGATAGTGGCGAAGCTCGGGGAGCTGGGAGCCAAACCCAAGTGATCAGTAGCGTCTTCGAGCATCTGACCGGGGCTGTCTCTAGCACCCCTATAGTTGCCATCTTTGCGTCGGTTGCCTGGGGCATTCTCAGCGTCATCCTCAGCCCATGCCATCTCGCGAGCATCCCGCTGATCATAGGCTTCATTGGCGAACAGGGAGTCATGTCGGCGCGCCGTGCCTTCCTGACGGCGCTCTCCTTCGCGCTGGGAATCCTAGTCACAATAGGTCTGATCGGCGTAGCCACGGGACTCGCTGGCCGTATGCTCGGCGACCTGGGCCCTCGCATCAACTACTTTGTCGCGATCTTGTTCTTTGTGATAGGTCTCCACCTCCTAGGCCTGATTCCGATGCCCTTCTCGGCACGAACCGGAAAGGTTGGGGAGAGGCGAGGCCTTGTGGCGGCCTTCGTCCTCGGACTGGTGTTCGGACTCGCTTTGGGCCCATGCACCTTCGCCTACATGGCCCCCATGCTCGGCGTAACTCTCACGGTAGCCAGGACAAACATGGCCTATGGCATCTTGCTGCTGGGGGCTTTCGGGGTCGGCCACTGCTCAGTTATCGTAGCGGCAGGGACCTTCACTGAGGTCGTTGAACGATACCTCAAGTGGAGTGATACGTCGAAGGGACTCGACATCCTTAAGAAGATCTGTGGCGCACTGGTCATGCTCGGAGGTGTGTACCTCCTATGGACAGCGTAGTTATCGCCCAATTGCACGTTGCGGTCGGGGGCAAGGGACCCCGGAAGCATGCGCAGCGCCTCACACAGGACGATTCTCGCAATTTCCTGAGGTCCGATGTCACCGCAGGCTGATCCGTTTGCAGGGGGAATCGCGAACCATGAGCACTGTCAAGATGCCTGATGCGCCGGTGACGGCACGACTCTCCTTTCTGGACCGGTACCTGACTCTCTGGATCTTCCTGGCGATGATCGCCGGGGTATCCGCTGGTTACCGCTTCCCGGACATCGTTCCCTTCTTGAATCGGTTCAGCGTGGGCACGACTTCGATTCCGATTGCGATTGGCCTGATCCTCATGATGTACCCGCCGCTCGCGAAGGTCCGCTATGAGGAGATGGGCCAGGTGTTCAGAAACACCAAGGTGCTCGGACTCTCCCTGGTCCAGAACTGGGTTGTCGGGCCCATCCTGATGTTCGCGCTGGCAGTTATTTTCCTCCACGACAAGCCGGAGTACATGGTCGGCTTGATTCTGATCGGGCTTGCCCGCTGCATCGCGATGGTGATCGTGTGGAACGATCTCGCTCGGGGCGATTGTGAGTACTGCGCTGGCCTGGTGGCCCTTAACTCCATCTTCCAGGTGATCTTCTACTCGGTATATGCCTACGTCTTCATCACAGTCCTCCCGACCTGGTTCGGCCTCAAGGGAGTAGAGGTCAGGATCACCATCGGACAAATCGCTAAGAGTGTCTTCGTCTACCTGGGCATTCCCTTCCTCGCGGGAGTGATCTCGCGCTTCGCACTGATAAGGGCGAAGGGCAAGTCGTGGTACAACAGGAGATTTATCCCGAGGATCGGCCCCATCACGCTGG
>DATKKY010000110.1:0-4493 GCA_035542695.1 bacterium
CCGGCGGCACGTTGCTCGGCGAGCCGACTGCAATACCGGAGGTCGGCCAATACGTCTCTTTCACCGACACTGAGGGCAACCACCTGGGGATGCTCCAGCCCATCCCGCGCAACTGGCACGCGCCGAAGAAGAAGTGAAGGAGAAATAGGGACTACTTCTCAGCGCAGGTAGATCGCCACTCCGAGCCCGACGTAATTCCAGGAGTCGTCGTTGAGCCCGATGCCGAATTCGCCCTCGAGGTCTGCCGTGTCAGACAGCCGGTATTCGAAGCCAGGCACAAAGTGGCATCTGGTGAAAGAGTCGTCCACTCCCTGCGGAGCGTTCTGGACCGACTCGAATGAGAGATCGAGAGACCCGCAGAGCTCCAGGTTCTTGGTCACGTGCCCGCTAAGGAGCGGCGTGACGTCGATCCCCCAGGTATCGAGGTACTCGTCCTTGCCGAATATCCAGTGGAGGCCGCCCGTCAGCGAGAAATCCAAGCCGGTGTTGGTCTCGCCACTTCTCAGGATCCAGAACTCGCCATCCGCACCAACGAATGTGCCGTTCTGGAAGAAACCGAGCTTGGCTTCGGCATCGAATCGAGGTGTGAATCCATAGCCAGCACGGGCAGCGACGCCGAACTCGTCATCAGCTCCGTGTTTGCCAAACGCGAGGATCGGGGCCGCCATCAGCTTGAACGTGCCCTTTTCCATCGTTTCGGCGGACTGCAGGATGCCGATGTACTGCGCTGCCGCCGGCAGCACAGAGCAAAGGCCCAGGACTGCAACGATTGCAGCCCGCACGATCCACGAACGCAACATGGCAAGCCCTCCTTCGCGAAGTTGCCGGGTGCGGCAGCTCTCCCATCGGTCGTCCGATTGGCCACTGCCGGTTCGCCACAGCCCGGTGCCGCCTCCTCGACGGACTAGTCAGGGCCGATGTTCGCAGAATCGTGCCACAGGTGTCAAGGCATGTTGTGCGCCGCAGCGAGTCGGTGCAAGGCGCACCGAGTTGCCTCGTGCTCAGCGGTCGTGACAGGAAACACTTGCAAGGTGAGCAACCGCGGCCTACAATGCACCCCGTGGGGTCCTCCGCTGTATACTGCTCGGGCAATCCGGTCGCACTGCAGAGCGATATGGCATTAAGGCAGTGGCGGTTGGCAGAGATTTCCACCCAGTGAATCCATCACGGTTACAGACCAAGTGGCGACGCGCGGGATAGGTTTGCGCGAAGGAACGAACGTGAGAGAAGGAACTCTCGTAGGCTATTTCGCGAAACGAGAGGAAGCTCGTCGGGCCCTCCGGGAGCTCGGCAAGCGGGGCTTCCATCGCGCTGCCTTGATCTACAAGGGTACCGCGGGAGAAATACACACGTGGGATCCCTTCCTTTGGCGCCGCGCGCTTTGGGTTGCACTGGCTGCCTTAGCTGCTGCGGGCCTGGCCGGCATAGCATTCGCTGTCCTGCGCGGGCGAGCGCGGGTGCTAGCATGGACCCCATCCAGCCTGGTCTCAATCCTGGCAGGATGCCTGATCGGTGCCGTCCTTGCTGCTCTATGGATGCGCCGATCGAAATACGGCGTGGCGCGGAGCCTCCTTCGCGACCATGCCAGGTGGCTGGTGGCCGAGGAAGCTGTCATCGTTGTCGAGATTCCGATCGAGGCTGTGCGGCTCCCGGTGGCGGTGCTCCGGGAAAGCGCCGAGATCCCTCCGGCAGTCTTCGTTCTGCATCCGAGGGCCGAGAGCCCGGCTGGGGATGTTTCGGTCCCCACGGTGCCGCTCTCCGCGGCCCAGATCGCGGAGTACGTCCCGCGCCTGGCCAAGGAGCATAGGGTCGACCCCAACCCCGAGCGGACAACCGAGCTCTTGAAGCGCCTCGAAAGGTCCCGGCAGTGGATCCATCAGGTTTGCTTGAATCTTGCCGAAGCGGGCCGAGTGGGCCAGAGCGTGCCTCCAACTGCCGAATGGCTCCTCGATAATGAATACATCATTGAGAGCAACATACGCGAGGTTCAGCTGAATCTCCCGCAGCGCTTTTATCAGGAGCTGCCGGCGCTATCCGATGAGCCCTACCAGGGTCTGCCGCGCATCTACGGCCTGGCGACCGAACTGGTTTCCCATACGGACCTGCGTCTGGACAGGGAAAACATCCTTGCGTTTATTGAGGCCTATCAGGCTGTGGGCCAGCTGTCGATCGGAGAGCTCTGGGCCGTTCCCCAGATGCTCCGCATCGCTCTTGTCGAGAGCGTTCAGAATCTTGCCACCCGGGCCCTCACCGAGCTCAGGGAGCGCGGGATCGCCGACTTCTGGGCTAACCGGCTCATCACGGCCAACCGGCGCGATCCCAACCAGCTCTTCGCGTTCCTGGCGGAACTCGCCGCGGCGCAGCCCAACCCGAGCCCGTACTTTGCTTCTCAGCTGATCGATCACCTCTACGACGAGGAAGCCGCGTTGGGGCCGGTCCGCAGCTGGCTTGAGCGCACCTTCCGGAAATCCTTGAGCGATCTCGACCTGCGTGAGCAAAACCGCCAGACCAAGGATCGGATATCGATCGGGAATGCATTCACGAGCCTGCGCCAGCTTGCGCTGTTGGATTGGCGGCAGATCTTCGAGGACTTGAGCCGGGTTGAGCGCGTGCTTCGGCAGGACCCGGCCGGCATCTATCCCAAGATGGATTTCCAGACGCGCGATCGGTATCGCTGCGTGGTCGAAGAGCTCGCCCGGTGGTCGGGTGCAGGGGAGGACGAGGTCGCGCGGCGCGCGATCGGGCTGGCGGCAGAGGCCGCTGGGGAAGCAGCTCGGGCAAGTGATGGAGCTGCTGCCCGCGGCACGGCGCAGAGGGACGTGCCTAAAGACGAGCGCTGGGCTCACGTCGGAGTATATCTCATTGGTGACGGGAGGCGTGAGCTGACGAGGCTCCTGAATTGCCGGGAGCCACTCCGGCGGCGCACTCTACAATGGGTCTATCACCATCATTCGCGAGTTTACTTCTTGGGGCTGGGCTTTGCCCTGGCCGTCGTGCTGTCCCTGGCGGTCCTCTTTGGGCTGCGGGGGCAGACGCCGGGGATCCGGCTGTTGATAGCCCTTCTCTTGCTCGTTCCCGCCAGTCAGCTGTCGCTTGAGGTCCTGAATTACCTCGTGACGCGGCTGCTTCCGCCACGCACTCTTCCCAAGATGGATTTCGAGACCTCGGGGATTCCTGATGCCTGCCGGACGCTGGTGGTCGTGCCCATGCTGCTCGTGGATGCGGAGACCATCCGGGCCGAGGTGGAAAAGCTCGAAATCCGATATCTTGCTAATAAGGAGGCGAATCTGGTCTTCGGCCTCTTCACGGATTATACGGATTCAACTCAGGCCCACTGTGAAGAGGACGCCCCTCTCCTCCAACTGGTGACCGAAAGCCTGGAAGCCCTCAATCACGCGTATGCCGCCGAGGGTGAGGCGCGTTTCTTCCTTTTCCACCGGGAGCGAAGATGGAGTGAATCCGAGCGCAAGTTCATCGGGTGGGAGCGCAAGCGCGGCAAGCTGGAAGAACTCAATCGTCTGATCGATGGAACGCGGCCCGACGATGCCGGTCGCCTGGTCCATGTCGGCGATCCCGACGATCTCTCCAACGTGAGGTTCGTCACTACCCTGGACAGCGACACGCAGTTGCCTCACGGCGCCGCCCGCAGGATGATCGAGACGCTGGCGCACCCCTTGAATCGGCCGCGCTACACTATCATCCAGCCACGCGTGAGTCCGTCCCTGCCAAGCACGAGCGGCTCACCATTTAGCCGGCTCTTCTCCGACGCCGTCGGGATCGATCCATATACCAAGGCCGTTTCCGACGTTAATCAGGACCTCACCGGCGAAGGTTCCTACCACGGCAAGGGCATCTATGATGTTCGCACCTTCAGCCGGGTACTTTCCGGACGCTTCCCGGAGGAGCGGCTGCTTTCCCACGACTTGATCGAGGGCGCCCACGTCCGGGTGGGCCTCGCCAGCGATGTCGAGCTCTACGATGAGTTCCCGCAGGATTACTTGAGCTATACTAGCCGGCAGCATCGCTGGATTCGAGGCGATTGGCAGATCGCCGAATGGGTCCTGCCGCGTGTTCCCCTGCCTGGTGGGCGGCGGGGGCCGAACCCGATCTCGGGATTCGACCGTTGGAAAGTCTTCGACAACTTGCGCCGGAGCCTGGTGCCTGCAACCAGTCTGGGCTTGCTTGTAGCCTCCTGGCTCACCTCCTCCCCAATGGGGTGGATATCCTCGGCGGTGGTCGGGGTGCAGCTCATCTTTACTCCGTTGGTCCAGCCCTTCACCTGGGCGACCACCCGTCGGGGCTTGAAGAGTTTCTCCTTCTCGAAGGCGGGGCACGATCTCGCGAGGGCGGTCGCTGATGCGTCGCTCCTGCCGCATCAGGCCTGGCTGGCTCTGGATGCGATCTTGCGAGTTGGGTACCGCCGGCTCGTCTCCCATCGCCGCTTGCTTGAATGGACCAGCGCGGAAGTGATGCAATGGAATTCTCCGGGTCAC
>DATKKY010000111.1:0-4020 GCA_035542695.1 bacterium
CAAGGCCGGCGACTTTAGACCAGGTGCCACCGCTTGGAACGTTGGTGACGAGGTATGGTACTACGTGCTCGTGACCGACAATCTCTCGAACCTCGCGTATCAGCCGGCGAGAGCGAATCCGGCTGAGCCGGCTCACAACGGCACGATCGACGATCAGTGGCATTTCGTGATCCTGCCGCAGTTCCCGACCAGCTACCACGGTCCGAGGATCCTGCTGGTTGACGGTCACAACCGGAGGCTATTTGACTACAGCCCTTGCCTGAGCACCATCACGAACTCGTACATGCTTGAAGACATGTACGAGAAGACCTTAGTGGATGCGGGATATTGCTACGACAAGTACGACATCAACGGGGCGGGGACCAACCAGGCAATCCACCCGATCTGGTTCACGGATTACGATGCTGTGGTGTGGTTCACGGGTCCCTACTTCTCGGATTACCTCTTCTGG
Organism: bacterium; assembly: GCA_035542695.1. Taxonomy (GTDB): domain Bacteria; phylum Arandabacterota; class Arandabacteria; order Arandabacterales; family Arandabacteraceae; genus DATKKY01. Next base: position 452 of record DATKKY010000111.1, read on the forward strand.
AAGGAAGCTCAGGTGGCGCTCAGGTCTTACATGGCCGGTGGCGGGAAGGTGGTGCTGTGCGGTGACCGGATTGCCTTTGATATGGCGCCCATGTCGCTGGGCGGCAACGGCGGCGATTCGCTCGGCGGCCAGTTCCTGAGCGGTGTGATGGGAGCCAGCTATCTCAAGGAGATGGAGACGGCCTTTAGCCCGGGCGGCCTGCCCTTCATCTATGCTCAGGGTGCGCCGACGGTCAGCGTGTTCGGGACCCCGGTTGCGACCGGGCTGGATTCGGTTCTGATCTACCGAGAGTGTCCGTACCTTAAGGATATGAGCTACGTTCAGGCCAACCCGACACCGCCAACTGGCTACACGGCACAGCCCTTGCTCCATATGCTAAACCCGGTCGGGGTTCCTCATGCTGACGAAGCGGTGTACGTTGAGTACCAGGGCAGAGGCCAGTGCGTCTTCGTCAACTTCGACCTCTCGGCCGTGGTAAACCATGTTGAGACCTACTGTGACGGCAACTCTGTGAGCCCCGCGCCCGACTTCGCGGCCGGGACCTATGCGGGCCGGGTGAATCTGATGCGGACTATCCTGGAGACCATCTTCGGGCTGCCGTCCAATGGTGGTGGGACTTCGGGAGTGGCCACACCTGAGCCCAAGACTCCCACTTACCACTGGGCTCTGGCACAGAATGTGCCCAATCCGTGTGTGACGAGCACCTCGATAAGCTTCGAGCTCGCACAGCCGGGCCAGGTCACGATCAAAGTCTACAATGCCACGGGGCAGGTAGTCCGCACGCTGGCCAATGAGCGCCGCGAGAGCGGAAGGTACTCCGTTACCTGGAATGGCACCAACGATGCTGGGGTGCACGTTTCAAGCGGGGTTTACTTCTATAAGTTGGACAGTATCCAATTCTCAGCGACAAGGAAGATGCTGGTTATCCAGTAGCCAGGGAGGGCTGCGGTTGGGGCTTGCCTGGGCATGTCTCGCCGCGGCCCTTCTGCATCCAATTCGATTGACTCTCCCCACCGCAACTAGTAGCCTAATCCCTTGACCGTCAGGCTTCTCGAGACCTCGAGAGGCCCCACGAACGAGAGGAAAAGGCCATTCCATGAAGAAAGCTATGATGGTGGTGCTGCTCCTGGGCACCGTGAGCCTTTGCGGCGATGTTGTGTACGAGGGAGCGCGGGCCGTCGCCGGGCCATTCCTCTATTCCCTGGGAGCGACCGCTGCCGCCGTGGGCTTCGTTTCGGGGTTCGGCGAGTTCGCGGGCTATGGCTTCCGGATTGTGTCTGGCCATTTTGTTGACCGAACCTCCCGTTACTGGCTGCTGGTTTTCGTGGGATATGCCATGATCGTCGCCATCCCGCTCTTGGCTTTTGCCAAGCATTGGCAGTTGGCGGCCTTGCTTCTAGTTCTGGAGCGGACGGGCAAGGCCATCCGGACGCCTTCCCGCGAAGTGATCATATCCAACGCCGGAGCCTCGATGGGCCGGGGGTGGGCCTTCGGATTGCATGAGGCCATGGACCAACTTGGGGCGCTCGTGGGGCCCCTAATCTTCACGGCGGCCGTGGCGCTGGGCGATGGCTACCGGTCAGGTTTCCGCATCATGGTGATCCCCTTTGTGGTGATGCTGGTGGTGCTGGTGGTTGCCCGCAGCAAGTTCCCGGAGCCGCACAAGGTAGAGGTGGAGCCGGAGGCCACGGGGCAAGGTGTCTCGCGAGCTTTCTGGCTGTATCTCATCTTCACGGGAATCGCGATCTGCGGTTTCGCCAATTTCCAGCTGGTGTCCTACCACGCCAAGGCCAAGTCGCTCCTGTCGGACGTCGCGATCCCGCTGATGTATGCGGTCGCCATGGGCGTTGACGGAGTTGCCGCCCTCGTGGTGGGGAAGCTCTATGACAAGCGTGGCTTCAGTGCCCTGATGGCGCTGCCCGCAATAGGGATTATTGGAGCCCCGATGCTCTTCTCCCTGAGCAGGCCTGCAATCATCGTGGGCATCATTCTCTGGGGCATCGCGATAGGCATTCAGGAGACCATCATGCGGGCGGCCGTCGGCGATCTGGTGCCGCTCAAGCGGCGCGGTTGGGCCTACGGCACCTTTTATGCGGTCTTCGGGGTGTCGTGGTTCCTCGGTAGCCTCGTGATAGGCTTCCTCTATGGGCACTCGATTGCTGCCGTGATTGCCTTTTCGATTCTGCTCCAGGCTGCGTCGATCCCAGCTTTCATGATCTTCCGAAGAGAGATTGCCAGAAGCAAAGTTCAGCGGAATTGATTAACCCACACTGGTTGATTGGCAGGACTCTAACCGAAATAGGTCTAGGGTTTCGAGAGCCGGCTGTCAGGCCTCTCGGAAGCAGAGACCGGCCACCTTCTCGCCATCCTCCGTGCGCACGGTTCCGATCTCGGCCTTGAGCTTCATCCCGACCCTCGGTTCCTCAACTAAGAGCCTCCCGAGAGCGCGGAAGCCGCTCGCGAACTCGACGATCCCCAGCGTGATGAAGCGCTCGGTGTAGGCCAGCGAAAGCATATGGACGCGGGTGAAGGTTAGGAGCTTGGCCGCCCCCTTGAGCTGGACCCGGTCGAACTCGCGCTTGCCGCAGGAAGGACAGCGGGCGTGCCGCGGATACGTCTTGTAACCGCATGCCTTGCAGATCGAGCCTTCGAAGGTCGCCATTTCCTATTTCTCCCTGGTAAGCACGAATGCGATCACGTTGTTGCCGAAGCCCCCGAAGTTGCAGGAGAAGCCAATCTTGGCGTTCTTGACCTGCCGCTCGCCGGCCTCGCCCCGGAGCTGCCAGACCAGCTCGGTAAGCTGCGCCACGCCAGTCGCTCCTACTGGATGCCCCTTGGCCTTGAGACCGCCCGAGGGGTTGATGGGGAGCTTGCCGGTGAGCGCGGTCTCGCCCTTTTCGAGTGCTAGGTGGCCCGTGCCCTTCTTGAAGAAGCCCGCCTCCTCGCTCTCGGCAATCTCGAGAATGGTGAAGGCGTCGTGCAATTCCGCGACGTTGACATCGGCAGGCTTGAGGCCGGCCATCTTGAAGGCTTGGCTCGCAGCCAGCCGCACCGCTGTAAGCTCGGTGGGATCCTTGCGCTCCTGAACAGTGTGGGTATCGGTAGCCTGGCCGATGCCGGCGAACTTGACCAGGGGCTTGCCTGACTTCCGCGCTACTTCTTCCGAGCACACGACCAATGCTGCCCCGCCGTCGCTAACCGGGCAGCAGTCAAACATCCTCAAGGGCTCAGCCACCGGTGGGTTATTGACCATGGCCTCCGGCCGGGTCAGAATGCCTTCCATCGTGATAGCCTGACGAATGTGGGCGTAAGGATTCTTGAGAGCATTCGAGTGGTTCTTGATCGCCACCATTGCCAGGTGCTTGTGGGTCACGCCGTATTTTTCCATATAGAGCCGCGCGAACATGCCGGCCAGGGCCGGCAGCGTGACGCCGTAAATGTACTCGGCCTGCGGGTGGGAGAGGCTGGCCACGAAATCGGTCGATTCCCAACCCGTGACATCGCGCATCTTCTCGCCGCCCGCGACTACGGCAACATCCACCAGGCCCGAAGCCACCGCGCAAGCTGCG